>DAOMOV010000130.1:0-4434 GCA_035444505.1 Terrimesophilobacter sp. | reverse complement strand
GCGAGCATCCCCCGCGCCGCCCGCCGCATCCACAGCATCGGCCGCGCGCACCGCGCAGAGCGGCTCGCAAGCGAACTAGAGGCACAGCGACGACAGGGAGCCCGCCTGCTCCACGACACCGTGCTCGCAAGCCTCACCCTCCTCGCCCACTCCGGAGTCGGCGTAGCCCCCGACGTGCTCCGCCAACAGGCCGCCGAAGACGCGCGACTGCTCCGCCAACTGCGACTGGAAACCACCGCCGACCACGCGGCCGACATGAGCAACGCCATGCCGGGAACAGACGACACACCCGCCACAAGCCTCGACACCGTCAAACACCGCTTCGACCGCATCGGCCTCGACGTTCACTGGCACGGCACCGGTCGACTCGACCTCGACCCCGAGGTGCTCGAAGCATTCCTGCTCGCACTGGCCGAAAGTCTCGAAAACGTGCGCCGCCACGCCGGCGTGCTCGAAGCCCACGTCACCATCACGGATGACGAAGCCACCGTACGAGCCATGGTCACCGACTCCGGCAGCGGCTTCGACCCCACCGACGTCGACCCCGCTCGCATGGGGCTCAAGGAATCCATCGTCGGGCGACTCGGCGAGGTCGGCGGCAAAGCACGCCTCTTCTCCTCCCTCGGCTCGGGCACCACAGTGGTGCTGGAGGCGCCCAAGTGAGTAATTACCAGCGACCCGAAGAGAACACCCTCGGCACCCCCCTCGGAAGGCGCGGGCGTCCGCGCCCGAGCCAATCGCCCACCGCGAGGGCCCTGCGGCGCGCCGGTGCCCGCGGGTCCAGCCTCGCCACGGGTTATCTCGGAATCGGGCTCGGAATCATCGCCGCCGCACTATCCCTCATGCTCTTCCTCGGCTTCCTCACCCACCAAGACAGCCAGAGCGACCGCATCCCCATCTACCTCGCCTGGCTGCTCCACGCGGTCGCGTTCGCCGTCGTCGTCATCACCATCATCATTGTCGGCGAGCGGATGCCCCACTGGCTGTTCGCAATCCTTCTCACCGCGATAGCGGGCGTCATCGCCCTCGACTTCATCTCCATCTGGAGGCTCGGCAACATCGGGACCAATGCGAGCGCCTCCATCGCCGCGTCCCTCGCCCTGCTGCTCGCCATGACCATGCGACGCGGCATCGAACTCGTCATCGCCGCGAGCACCATCATCCTCACCTTCATCGTCGCCATCATCCTCACCACACCGCTGACAATCGAGACCATTCCCGCTCAGGTCACCACCCTCGTCGCCGTGGGCGCGCCGCCGCTCTTCGGATGCTGGCTCGTCGCACGGTTCCGGCGAATGGTGCAGTTCGAACTCGACCGGGTACTCGTGCAATCCACCGTCTCCGCCCCACGGCTCGCCGTCGGAATGCTCGCCTCCGAAGAACTCGCCAGGCTCGACCTCGCCGCCGAAGACCTCCTCGACTCCGTCGCCTCCGAACGAACACCACTCCCCCTCGACGCCAAGACCGCGTCCCGCGCTGCCAGTCTCGCCACCGAACTGCGCCTCCACCTCATCGAAGGGCGCCGCGAAACCTGGCTCTATCACGCCGTCACCGAATCCGAACAACTCGGTCGAGCGGTATCCCTCAACGACCCCAGCAGCCTCGCCGGACTCCTCGACACGAGTCAGCGCGACGGACTCCTCTCCGCGGTGTGGCTCCTCATCAGCGACAAGGGCAAGACCCTCCCGCGACTCCGACTCGAGCTCGGACCCATCGAGACCGGGCCGCAAGCGGAATCCGCCAGCGCGCTCTCGCTTCCCATCACCATCACCACGACCGACGTCACGCGAAATCGCATCGACCCCGGCACGTGGCACCAGCTTCAGCGCGTCGGTGAAGTAACGTCAACGACGAGTGATGCCGCACTCGTCATCACCATCGAGTCAGAAGTAGCGAACCCCGCAGATCAATACCATGCTGAAAAGACAGAGCGCCCCTAGGAGGCACGAAGTGAGCACTGACACCAACGCCATTCGTCTCGCCCTCGTCGACGACCACCGCATGCTGCTCGGTGCACTCACCGAATGGATCCGCAACGCCGCATCCGACATCGACATGGTCGCCGCCGTCACAACCTGGCCAGACCTGCTCACGCATCCGGAGTTCCCCGTCGACGTCGTGCTGCTCGACCTCGACCTCAAAGACGACCTGCCCATCTCACTCAAGATCAACACCCTCAAGACCACCGGTGTCGCGACCGTCGTCATGAGCACCTACTCCGAACCCAACGTCGTGCGCGAAGCCCTCGCCGCCGGGGCCCTCGGATACCTCGTCAAGAGCGAAGAGGCGGAGATGATCGTCGAAGCGATCCGCGCCGCGGCCAAAGGAGAGTCGTTCATCTCCGCCGAACTCGACCTCGCCCTCAACGCCAACGAGGTCGGCGGGTCGCCGAAACTCAGCGCTCAGGAGCGCCGCGTCATGGCGCTCTACGGCGGCGGCGAGCCCGTCAAAGCCGTCGCCTATAGGCTCGGCATCTCCGAGGAGACCGCGAAGAGCTACCTCAAACGCATCCGAGAAAAGTACCGCGTGGCCGGCATCGACGTCGGCACCAAGGTCGCCCTGCGCAAACGGGCCATACAGGACGGCATCATCCTGCAGACCGATGAACCACCCTCCTAGGGCATGTCTGACACGCTCGTATAACCCGCGCACTCAGCCGGGCTCGTCGTGGGCGAGCCTCCACAGGCGCACCACCGCCCACACGATGAGCACGAAGTAGAGCCCGTTGCGCACGGTGATCACCATGAGCATGAGCGGATGCACGGTGAGCACGTACCCGTACAGGTACGGGTACATGACGTGCGTGAGCGCCGCGATGACGACCGTGACAACGGCCGGCCAGGTGAAGGACCAGCCTCGGCCTCGCCAATGCTGGGTGAGACCCACGATGACGGGCACGGCAAGCCACGAAACGAACTGCGGTGAGCCAACCTTGTTGAAAGCGATGAGCGCGGCGACGAAGGCGAGACTCAGCGGGGCGAGAAGCTCCGTTGCCGTGGCTCCTCCGCGCACCGCGTAGATGGCGAGTGCGATGAGCGCAGCAACCGCGAGCGCCTGCACCACGGTCATGAGCGCGGCCGTCTCAGCGACTCCGGGGCCCTCGACCTGCCAGGTGAGGATGTGGTCGTCGTAGTACACGCGCGTCGCCGGGTCGCCCGCGAGTACACGCCACAGCCAGATCGTGGTCACCGGCGCCTCGACCTGGAGACCTCGGCCGGTCTGCTGGGTGATGAACGAGAGCACGTTGCCGCCCGAGCCCATGAGCAGCGCGGTGGCGACGATCGCGGCACTGACGATGAGCGCAGTCGAGACGATGCGCCAGCGATCCTTCGCCACGATGATGAGGGCACCGATGAGAGCGGCGGGCCAGACTTTCACCCACGCAGCGATCGTCAGCACGGTCGTCGCCACGCGCGGCTGTCGGGCAGCGAGCAGACTGCCGATGATGGCGAGCGGCACGGTGACAGCGTCAATGCGGCCGAGCGCTATCGGCCCGAGCACCGCGAGGAATGCGAGCCACCACCACGCGGATGCGCGAGCACGCCAGGCCAGAAGCGTGCCGAAAGCGGCTGCGTTGAGGAGGGCCATGAGCACGAGCCACGCCGCCGCGTAATTCTCCGGGCCCGCGACGAGAGCTGCGAACATGGGCAGGATTGCGAGAATCGGGTACACCCACGCGCTGTCGATCCCCACGAGGTAGCCGTCGGAGACGAACCGGTCGACCCAGAATGTGTACACGATCGTGACATCGCCGAGCGGCAGCCCGT
Organism: Terrimesophilobacter sp.; assembly: GCA_035444505.1. GTDB lineage: Bacteria > Actinomycetota > Actinomycetes > Actinomycetales > Microbacteriaceae > Terrimesophilobacter. The sequence continues at coordinate 667 of DAOMOV010000130.1, read as the reverse complement.
AACCGTAGAGGTTGAGCCCGAACAGCCACGCATGCACAGCGAGAAAGGCGACCCAGAGGATGCCCGGGTGTCTCGCCCACTCGGCGGCGAAGCGGGTGTCCCGTTGCGGAGTGGCAACGGGCGAGGTCATTGCTCAAGCGTAGCCGCGAGCGCGCCGTGATCAGTGACGGGCGGCGCGGCTTAGGCTTAGGCAATGGCTTCTGACTCGCGCGACTCGCTCGCGCCCACTCCCGTTGGCGTGTTCTCGCGCGAGTACGTGTGGATCACGATCGGCGCGTGCGCCCTCGTGTTCCTGGGAGCGTTCGAGTCACTCGCCGTCACCACGATCATGCCGCTCGTGAGCGAGGATCTGAACGGCGCAGGACTGTACGCACTGGCGTTTGCTGGCCCCCTCGCCACGGGTGTGGTGGGGATGGTCGTCGCAGGAAACTGGTCCGACCGCCGCGGGCCCCTGGTGCCCCTGTACGCGTCATCCGCCCTCTTCGCGGTGGGGCTGCTCATCGCGGGCCTCGCCGTCACGATGCCCATGCTGGTCGCGGGGAGGCTCGTGCAAGGGCTCGGCACCGGAGCCGTCACGGTCGCACTCTACGTCATCGTCGCCCGCGTCTTCCCCGCACGACTGCATCCGTCGATCTTCGCCGGATTCGCCGCCGCGTGGGTCGTACCG
>DAOMOV010000129.1:0-5675 GCA_035444505.1 Terrimesophilobacter sp. | reverse complement strand
CAGGTGGAGTGGGCCGCGCAGCAGGCCGCAAGCTTTCAGGAGTACATGCGGCGCGTCAAAGACCCGACATTCACAGCGTCAGGCGAATGGCCGGTGCGTCACTGACAAACACTGTCAGCGGGTGAGTGCTTAGGAGCCGAAGCCCTTGTAGCGGGTGTTGAACTTCTCGACGCGCCCAGCGGAGTCGAGGATGCGCTGCTTGCCCGTGTAGAACGGGTGCGAGGCGCTGGAGATCTCAACGTCGATGACGGGGTAGGTGGCGCCCTCGAACTCCACGGTCTTGTCGCTCGACACGGTTGAACGCGTGAGGAACATCTCGCCGGACGCGAGGTCGCGGAACACGACGGGGGCGTACTCGGGGTGGATGTCAGTCTTCATGGGGTTCCTTGGCGTGCTCGGGGAAGATTTCTCGGCCTGGGCCGACTGTCCACTTTACCAGAGTTCGCGCTGCGCGTGAGCGTGGGAGCTCGTGACGCTAGGCGCTAACAGCTCGGGCTGAGAACCGCCCATCACGCCTCTCAACCTCAAGGCTGAGCCCGAAAGTGCTCGACAGGTTCTCTGACGTCACCACATCGTCCAACTTGCCCGAAGCAACGACCTTCCCCTTGTCGATGAGCATCGCGTGAGTGAACCCCAAGGGGATCTCCTCAACGTGGTGAGTGACCATGACGATCGCGGGCGCGTTCTTCGATTGCGCGTAGCCCGCGAGCAGGCCGAGGAGCTCCTCACGGGCCCCAAGGTCAAGACTCGCCGCGGGTTCGTCGAGCAGCAGGAGCTCGGGATCGGTCATCACGGCGCGCGCGATCTGCACCCGCTTCTGCTCGCCATCGCTCAGCTTGCCGAAGCGTCGTTCCTCGAACCCGTCGAGCTTCCACTCCGACAGCACCCGGCGGGCTCGGCGCTTGTCGATTTCTTCGTAGTCCTCATTCCACCGCCCCATGACCGAGTACGCCGCCGTCATGGCAACGTCGATGACCCGCTCACTGGCCGGAATCTTGCGGGCAAGAGCCGTCGATGCGAAGCCGATGCGCGGACGCAAGTCGAACACATCCACCGCACCGAGTGTCTCGTCGAGCACGACCGCGGTACCCGATGAGGGGTGAATCTGCGCCGCAGCCAGCAGCAGCAGCGTCGTCTTGCCAGCACCATTCGGGCCCAGAATGACCCAGCGCTCGTTGTCCTTCACCCGCCAATCGACCGAAGACAGGATCGTGTTGCCCCCGCGCACGACCGACACGTCAGAGAACTCGAGAACGCTGGCCATGCCCTCAAGCCTAAGCGATCGTCCGATGGCCTCCCGCGCCAATAGGCTGGAACCATGGCCCGCTTTCTCGTTGTGCTCGACGTCGATTCGACACTCATCGAGAACGAAGTCATCGAGCTCCTCGCCGAGCAGGCTGGCTCGCTTGCGGCCGTTGCCGAGATCACCGATCAGGCCATGAACGGCAGGCTCGACTTCGAATCAAGCCTCAAGGCACGAGTGGCGACACTCCACGGCTTGACGGAGGCGGATGTCGCCACCGCCGTCTCCCGCATCACCCTCACCGAGGGGGTGCGAGAACTGATCGATGCCGTGCACGCCGAGGGCGGAAGCGTCGGAGTGGTCTCTGGCGGATTCCACGAAGCCATCGACGACCTCGCCGAAGAGCTCGGCCTCGACTACTGGCACGCCAACCGCCTGGAGAGCCGTGACGGCGCACTCACCGGAGAACTGCGCGGACCCATCGTCGATGCGGCCGAAAAGGCGCAAACCCTGCGGCGCTGGGCCGCCGACTGCGGCCTCGACCTCGCCCACACCATTGCCGTTGGCGACGGCGCGAACGATCTCGAAATGATGAGCATCTGCGGCCTCGCCGTGGGATTCGACGCCAAGGCGCCGGTGCGGGATGCTGCGCACGTACTCATCGACACACGCGACCTCAGCCAGCTGCTCCCGCTCTTGGGGCTCCGCGGCTGACCGGTCAGGTCGAGAGCGCTAGTGGCCCATCCCGAGGCCGCCGTCCACCGGGATCACAGCACCCGAAATGTAGGCGGCCTCATCACTCGCGACCCACGCCACCACTCTCGCGACCTCCTCGGGCGACGCGAAACGACCCGCGGGAATCGACGCAAGGTACTGCTTCTGCTGCTCCTCGGGAAGAGCATCCGTCATGTCGGTCTGAATGAACCCCGGCGCCACCACGTTCGCGGTGATGCCGCGGGCGCCCAGCTCTCGCGTCACCGAACGAGCGAGCCCCACGAGGCCGCTCTTCGACGCCGCGTAATTCACCTGACCGGCGGAGCCCAACAGCCCAACAACGCTCGAGATGAGCACGATGCGTCCGAAGCGCGCTTTGAGCATCCCCTTCGACGCGCGCTTGACCACGCGGAACGCACCCGTGAGGTTGGTGTTCACCACCGACTCGAAATCCTCGTCACTCATGCGCATGAGCAGCGTGTCACGCGTGATTCCCGCGTTCGCCACCACCACCTCGACCGGTCCGTACTCGGCCTCGATCGCCGTGAACGCCTCATCGACCGACGCCGAATCCGTCACATCGGCCCTGACCGTGAGGGCACCCTTCGGCCCCTCACCGCTGCGCGCCGTCACCGCGACACGGTGACCCCTCGCCAGGAACTCCTCCGCAATGGAGAAGCCGATCCCCCGGTTGCCTCCCGTCACCAGAACAGTTCTCGCCTCAGACATCCGTGCCCCTCACTCAAAGCAAACTCAACTCATACTAGACGTAGGCTGGAAGCACACCATGGCGAAACAACCCGCAACCATCACGTCGCTGCCACCGTCACTCGCCGACGACCAGCGACGAAGGATGATCAGCTACACCGTCACGATGTCGGTTCGCGTCGTGTGCATCGTGCTGTGCATCGTCATCCCGGGGTGGTGGGCCCTCATCCCCGCCGCGGGAGCAATCTTCCTGCCGTACTTCGCCGTCGTCATCGCCAACGCCGCGGACACGCGCTCCACCCGCGTCGAACGCCCCGGCTTCATCCTGCCAAGCAGACCACCTGTCGACCCACCCCAGCGCGGCGATGCGTCGTGAGCACCGACACCGCGCCCAGCGCCACACCCCGACAGTGCTCCCGCGCCGGATGCCGCAACGACGCGACCCACAAGGTCAACTGGCGCAACCCCCGCATCCACCCCGATACCCGCGTCAAGGAGTGGTTCGCGTGCGACGAGCACGTCGATTTCCTTCACGACTACCTCGCCACCCGTGGCTTTCCCGTTGTCGTCAGCGGTATCGACGACGCCATCGACCGAGTACCGGACGTGAGTGCATGACTCGCTGGTCTTTCCTGTGGACACCGCGCTGGCTCGGATACCTCAGCCTCGTGCTCGTCTTCGCCGTCGTCTGCAGTCTCCTCGGTGCGTGGCAATTCGCCCGACGCGGCGAGGCACAGCTTGAGATCTCCCGCATCGACGCGAACTATGACGGAACAGCCAGAGACATTCGCGTTGCACTGCCGACGCTCGACGCGTTCGACGAGAACGACAAGTGGTCGAAAGTGCGCATCACCGGCGAATACCTCGCGAGTGAGAGCATGCTCGTGCGCGGCCGCCCCTACGGAGGCCACAGCGGCTTCGAGGTTCTCGTACCGCTGCGCACCACCGACGGCAGCATCTTTATCGTCGACCGCGGATGGATACCCCTCGCCGAAGACGGCCGCTCGCCCGCCACAGTGCCGTCACCCCCGAACGGAACCGTCACCGTCATCGCCCGGCTCAAAGCGGGTGAAGCCGAGATCAGCGGACGCACCACCGTCGCGGGCACCAACCAGCTCGCCACCATTCACCTGCCCGAAATCGCTGACCGGCTCGGCAAGCCAACCTATGTGGGCGCGTACGGCCTGCTCGTGTCAGAGGATCCCAGCGTTGGGGAGTCGCCACTGCCCTCCGTTCGCCCCGTCCGCGACGAGGGCCCGCACCTCTCCTACGCGCTGCAGTGGTATGTGTTCGCGCTCCTCGGATTCATCGGCTACGGCTGGGCTATTCGACACGAGTACCGCGTGCTCAACTCGGACGACCCAGCGGTGAGGGCCGCAGCCGAAGAGCGCGAACGGCGCAGGGCCGCCAAACGACCCAGCGACGCCGACGTCGAAGATGCTCTCATTGAACGCGCTCGCCAGAGCGCCGACCTCTGATTACGCGAGAGAGATCAGTTCGGCGTAGTCCGGGCTCCAGTGGTCCTCGACGCCGTCAGGCAGAATGAGCACGCGCTCCGGGCTCAGCGCCTGAACCGCCCCTTCATCGTGACTGACGAGCACCACGGCACCCGAGTAGTTCGCGAGAGCGTCGAGAATTTCGGTGCGGCTCGCCGGGTCCAGGTTGTTCGTGGGTTCGTCGAGAAGCAGCAGGTTGGCTCCCGAAACGACGATCATCGCGAGAGCGAGACGGGTCTTCTCGCCACCCGAGAGAACCCCGGCAGGCTTGTACGCATCATCCCCTGTGAACAAGAAAGACCCGAGCACCCGTCGCGCCTCGGTCTCGGTGAGACTCGGGCTTGCCGACAGCATGTTCTGCAGCACGGAACGGGCCACATCGATCGTCTCGTGCTCTTGCGCGTAGTAGCCGACCTTGAGGCCGTGCCCCGGATGCACCTCACCCGTGTCGGGGTCATCGACGCCCGCGAGAATGCGCAGAAGCGTCGTCTTGCCGGCACCATTGAGCCCCAGAATGACCACCTTGGAGCCCCGATCGATTGCGAGGTCCACCGCCGTGAAAATCTCGAGTGAGCCATAGCTCTTGCTCAGACCGCTGGCCTGAAGCGGCGTCTTGCCCACCGGCGCCGGTTCGGGAAAGCGCAGCTTGGCAACGCGGTCCACGGCGCGCTCCTCTTCGAGACCCGAGAGCAGTTTCTCCGCTCGCCTGACCATCTGCTGCGCGGCCGCAGCCTTCGTCGCCTTCGCACCGAATCTGGCCGCCTGAAGCTGCAGCGCGCTCGCCTTCTTCTCCGCGTTCGCGCGCTCCTTCTTGCGGCGCTCCTCGTCGGCCTCCCGCTGACGCAGGTAGTGCTTCCAGCCCATGTTGTACACGTCGATCACCTGGCGGTTCGCGTCGAGGTAGAACACCCGATTGACGGTCTCGCCGACGAGCTCGATGTCGTGGCTGATCACGATGAGGCCGCCAGGGTAGTCGCGCAGATACTCGCGCAGCCACACCACCGAGTCGGCATCGAGATGGTTGGTCGGCTCGTCGAGCAGCATCGTCTCCGCGCCAGAGAACAGGATCCGTGCGAGTTCGATCCGTCGCCGCTGACCACCCGAGAGAGTGCCGAGTGGCTGGCTCAAAACACGCTCGGGAAGGCTCAGGTTGCTGGCAATCGATCCCCCTTCAGCCTCGGCCGCATAGCCGCCGAGAGCGAGAAACCGGTCTTCGAGTCTGCTGTAGCGCGACATCGCCGCATCCCGCACCGCGGGGTCGGCGGAACCCATCTCCACCGTGGCCCGCTCCAGGCCCAACCTGATCGAACCGATACCCCGGGCATCGAGGATGCGCGTGCGCGCCAACTCATTCGGGTCGCCGGAACGAGGGTCCTGAGGCAGGTACCCGACCTCGCCGACCTTGTCGATCACGCCAGCAGCGGGCAGCCCCTCACCCGCCAGAATCTTCGTCAGAGTCGTCTTGCCCGCACCGTTCCGCCCGACAAGACCCACCTTGTCGCCCCGGTCGACAC
>DAOMOV010000128.1:0-5789 GCA_035444505.1 Terrimesophilobacter sp. | reverse complement strand
GAGTCGCCCGCGTTCGATCTCAACCACCCCGAGGCTGGCGTACCGATTGGTATTGGCCCCGGCAAGGACGCGCCGGAGGCGCCCGTAGTCGACATCTCCGACGAGAAAGTGAAGTAACAGCGTGAAAATCAACGTCTACCTCTTCTTGGTGCTCTCACTGTTCTACTTCGTCTCTGGGGCGATCTACACCGTGTGGGCCATCAACGATCCCCACCACGGTGCGATCGAGTGGGTGGGCACGCCTGCCCTCCTCCTTCTCGGCGTCATGTTCGCGTTCATCGCCTACTACCTCATGAAGGGATACCGCAATCAGGGTGGGCAGCTCGCGGAGGACCGGGTGGACGCCACAGTGGATGACGGTGACCCCGAACTCGGCCACTTCAGCCCCTGGAGCTGGTGGCCGGTATCACTGGGTGCCTCGGCTGCTCTGGTGTTTCTCGGTGTAGCCATTGGCACATGGATCTTCCTCATCGGTATCACCGTCGCGGTCGTGGCGATCGTTGGGTGGACGTTTGAGTACTACCGCGGCTACTTCGCCAGCTGACCGGACGGTCCGACAGGCCACTGCCGCGGACGGGGACGCGGTCTTCGTGCTGCTTGCCCAGCTCGGCAAACCGTACTCACCCGACCGCGCAGTCTTTGACGTCGCCTTTGCCGAGGTCATCGAGTCAGATGTTCACCTCCTGCACGTTGTCGAGTCCGACGGAGCAGTCATCGGCTACGCCTTGACGACGATTGTGCGTCTGCTCCACACCAACGGCTTCTCCGCCCAGCTTCAGGAGCTGGTCGTCGACACGGCGTCGCGCTCTGGTGGTGCCGGCAGCTATCTGGTGTCGGCGGTTGAGGCCGAGCTCAAAGAGCGTGGTGTGAAGCAGCTCACGGTCGCCATCGTGCGTGGGGCAGCCTCGTTCTACGACCGCCTCGGCTACCTGTCGACCGCTGACTACCTGAAGAAAGAACTGTAGCTACTACGTCTGAGATTCCCGAGACAGGCGCGTCTCGGGAGTCTCAGACACAGGCTTGAGAGTTAGTGCCCCTCGCCCGATTCGAGCTCGCCCTTGGTGACGGGAGAGATGCGGTCCTCAAAGAACCAGCGGGAGAACGCCGCTCGCACCCTCTGCCCCACCGTGATCTTGCCCTGATCATTGGGGCGGATCATGAGGGGTTTGTAGTCGTGGAAGTCGACGAGGCGCCAGCGGTCATAATCGCTGAGCTTCTCGTGCACCTCGATGTACTCGCCACCGGGCATCCGCACGATACGACCCGACTCGACGCCGTGGAGCACGATCTCGCGGTCCTTGCGCTGTAGTGCGATGCACACGCGCTTGGTGATGATGTACGCGGCGATCGTGCCGAAGATCAGGAGAGCCTGGAGACCGTGAGTTACGCCCTCGATGGTGAGCTTGAAGTGCGTCGCGATGATGTCGGAGCTCGCCGCGGCCCACAGTACAGCGTAGAACGTGACGCCGGCCGCACCGATCGCGGTGCGCGTCGGGGCATTGCGGGGGCGCTCCGCGATGTGGTGCTCACGCTTGTCACCGGTGATCCACGCCTCGATGAACGGATAGAACACGACGAGCGCAATGAACACACCGACCACGGCCATGGGCGCAAGCACGCTGAGTGTCCAGGTGCGGTCGAAGAGAACGAACTCCCAGCCGGGTGGTACGAGGCGCAGCGCACCATCGAGGAATCCGATGTACCAGTCGGGTTGGGTTCCCGCAGAGACGGGGGAGGGGTCGTAGGGGCCGTAGTTCCAGATCGGGTTGATCGTCACGGTCGAGGCGATCAGCACGATGGTGCCGAACACGATGAAGAAGAAGCCCCCGGCCTTCGCGGCGAACACGGGCATGACCGGCACGCCGACGACGTTGTCGTTGGTGCGGCCGGGCGCAGCGAACTGCGTGTGCTTGTTGATGACCATGAGCAGCAGGTGCAGGCCGAGCAGGGCGATGAGGATCGCCGGCAGCAGCATGATGTGCATCACGTAGAGGCGCTGCACGATCACCGTTCCTGGGAACTCACCGCCGAACAGAAGCCACGATGTCCAGGTGCCGATGAGCGGGATTCCCTTGACCATGCCGTCGATGATGCGAAGGCCGTTGCCCGAGAGCAGGTCGTCGGGGAGCGAGTAGCCGGTGAAGCCCTCGCCCATGGCGAGAACGAACAGCACGAAGCCGATGACCCAGTTGAGCTCGCGCGGCTTGCGGAACGCGCCGGTGAAGAACACGCGGAGCATGTGCAATCCGATGGCGGCGACGAACAGCAGCGCGGCCCAGTGGTGCACCTGACGCATGAGCAGTCCGCCGCGGATGTCGAAGCTGATGTCGAGCGCCGTTGCGTACGCGGCCGACATCTCGATGCCCTTGAGCGGGTCGTACGAGCCCTGGTAGGTGACCATGACCATGCTCGGGTCGAAGAAGAGCGTGAGGAAGGTTCCCGAGAGCAGGATCGCGACGAAGCTGTAGATCGCCACTTCGCCGAGCATGAACGACCAGTGGTCGGGGAAGATCTTGCGACCCAGTTCTTTCACGAGGCCGGAGATGCTCGTGCGCTCGTCTATGTAGTTGGCGACGGCACCCGTGAATCGCGACCCCTTGGTGGGGGTCGCGGCGGTTGCGGTCGTGGCAGTCGTTGTGCCAGCGGCGGTCATGAACGCTCCCAGAAGCTAGGTCCGACGGGTTCGTGGAAGTCGCTCTGCGCGATGAGGTAGCCCTCGGCATCCACGGTGATGGGAAGTTGGGGGAGAGGACGCTTCGCGGGCCCGAAGATCACGGCCGCCTCCTTGGTGATGTCGAACTGCGACTGGTGGCAGGGGCACAGCAGGTGGTGCGTGTGCTGCTCGTAGAGCGCCACTGGGCATCCGACGTGGGTGCAGATCTTCGAGTAGGCGACAATGCCGTGGTAGTGCCAGTTCTCACGGCCGGGGGTGATGTTGTCGACGAAGTCTTCGGGGTTGAGACGCATGAGAAGCACAGCGGCCTTGGCCTTCTCCTCGATTCTGTGCTCGGCCTCGGCCAGGTCGAAGGGAACCACGTGAAAAACGGAGCCGATCGTGACGTCGGACGCGAGGATCGGTGTTCCTGACCCGTCACGGGCAAGTCGCGTGCCTTCTTTCCACATCGTGCGCGAGATCGCTTCGACGGGGTCGTTGGCTGGCGCAAGGTCGCGCAGCATCACAACGCCAGGCAGCGGCGCGATCGCAACGGCACCGATGAGGGTGTTGCGCAGCAGCTTGCGGCGTCCGAAGCCCGACTCCTCGTTGCCGACCCGGAAGACTTCGGCTGCGGCGGCGCGCGTCTCGTCTGTGCCGCGGGTGCCGTGTCGTGCCTCGACGAGTTCGTCGTTCTTCATGAGGTTCTTGGCCCAGTAGATCGCACCGATGCCGATCGGGATGAGCGCGACCGCGATGCCGAGACCCACGAGCAGGTTGTTCAGTCTGGTGGAGACGAGGTTTCCGGGCTCGATGGGGAACGCGATATAGGCGTAGATGGCGAAGATCGAGCCGATCATCGACAGGGTGAAGAGCCAGATGACTCGACGCTGCGCCGCCTTCTCCTTCTTCGGGTCGAGGTCGGTGACGCGCGGCTGGTGTGGCGGCAGTCCCGGGTTCTCGAGAGCGTTCGGGCTAATCACGGCAGTGCCTACTGACACGTCGCGTGTTGCCTTCTTCTCGATCGCCGAGCCGGCAGCGGCGGTTTCGCCGTCGTGCTGAGCCATTGAGTTCCCTTCGATGCTTGACGTGAGAGCTAGTTGGGCCGGGCTGCGATCCAGACCGTCACCGCGACGATCGCACCGAGTCCGAAGATCCAGATGAAGAGGCCCTCCGAGACGGGGCCGAGGCTGCCGAGGTCTGCACCGCCCACCGAGGGGTTGTTCTCGAGGAATTTGAGGTAGGTGATGATGTCGTTCTTCTCGTCAGCGGTGATGTTCAAGTCGCTGAACACCGGCATGTTCTGGGGTCCCGTGATCATCGCCTCGTAGATGTGCCGAGCCTCCACGCCGTGCAGGGCGGGGGCGAACTTGCCCTCCGTGAGGGCCCCGCCTGCGCCGGCAACGTTGTGGCACATGGCGCAGTTGATGCGGTACAGCTCGGCACCGTTGCTGGCGCTTCCGTCCGCCTGAAGGTATCGGTCGGCGGGGATCGCCGGGCCGGGAGCGAGACTCGCGACGTAGGCGACGAGGTGTGAGATCTGCTCTTCGGTGAACTGCGGGGGCTTCTGCTCACCCTGAGGGCCCTGCATTGCCAAGGGCATGCGCCCGGTGCTGAGCTGGAAATCCGCGGATGCCGCACCGACACCGTGCAGAGTGGGTCCCTCATCGGTGCCGGCAGCGTCGAGTCCGTGGCAGTTGGCGCAGTTCGCCGCGAACAGCTTCTGGCCCTCTTCGGCGCTCGCTTGGTGCACGATCGTCGGGGCCGACGATGCCGCCGCGGTGGAGGCGATTGCGTAGGCACCACCCGTCATGGTCAGCCCGATAGTGATGAGGGCAACGGTCGCGAGTGGACTACGACGTCCCCCGGCCCGTGTGCGTGAGACCGATCCTGGCTTCACAGAAGAAGTACGCATCGAAGAGTGTTCCTGGTTCTTTACTTGAGGACGTAGATGACGAAGAAGAGGCCGATCCAGACGACATCGACGAAGTGCCAGTAGTACGAAACAACAATCGCGCTCGTCGCCTCACGGTGCGTGAAGTTCTTCACAGCGTAGGCGCGACCGATGACGAGCAGGAAGGCGATCAGACCCCCCAGCACGTGAAGGCCGTGGAAGCCCGTCGTGATGTAGAACGCGCTGCCGTAGGAGCTGGAGCTGATCGAGATGTGCTCGCTCACGAGGTTCGCGTACTCGAAGATCTGACCCGTGACGAACACGGCGCCCATGGCGTAAGTCAGGAAGAACCACTCGACCATTCCCCACTGGGTCGGCTTCCACCCGGTCGCGTGGGGCTGGAGCCGTTCCGCAGCGAACACACCGAACTGACAGGTGAACGATGACGCCACCAGAATCGAGGTGTTGATCGCTGCGTACGGGATATCGAGAACCTGGGTTTCAGCCGCCCACAGCTCGGGCGACATCGCACGAAGTGTGAAGTAGATCGCGAACAGCCCAGCGAAGAACATCACTTCACTGCCGAGCCAGACGATCGTGCCTACCGCAACAGGATTAGGTCGCTGAAGACCACTGATGCTCGAGCCATGGGTGAGAGAGGTGCTGGTCACGTTCTCCATTATGGCCGAAGTCGGCGTCATAGGTGCCAATCCGACAGGCCGAGCCGCACGAAAACCCTAGGATTGGGACACATGAGCACCACCTATTCCTGGCCCTCCCTTCTCCAGAACCTTCTCGCAGGCAACAACCTGTCGATTTCGGAGGCGACCTGGGCGATGCGTCAGGTGATGGCGGGTGAGGTCTCGGATGCTCGTCTGGCGGCGTTCCTGGTCGCACTGCGGGCCAAGGGTGAGACGGTAGCGGAGATCGTGGGTTTCCGTGATGCCGTGCTGGCGGACGCCAGGCCGCTCTCGGTGGATCCGATGGCGGTCGACATCGTCGGCACCGGGGGGGACGGAGTGGGCACGGTGAACGTGTCGACAATGGCGTCGGTGGTGGTGGCTGCGGCGGGTGTGCCGGTGATTAAACACGGCAATCGTGCGGCGAGCTCGGCCTCCGGGGCCTCCGATGTGCTCAGCGCGCTGGGCATTCCGCTGGACATTCCGGAGTCTCGCGTTGCCGAGGTGCTCGCGGAGACGGGCATCACCTTCGCGTATGCGGCGCACTTTCACCCGGGTTTCA
>DAOMOV010000127.1:0-5819 GCA_035444505.1 Terrimesophilobacter sp. | reverse complement strand
TAGAAGTCACCACGAGGGCCGAGCGCGGAAGGATTGTCGATACCAACGGCGTCGTGCTTGCCGACAGCATCACCCGTTACGACATCACCATCGATCCGAAGAACGCGTACGAGTTCAAGCGGCGAGACGAGAACGGGAACCTCCAGACTGTGTCCGTGAGAGGGGCGGTCGAAGAGATCGCCGCGATTGCCGGTGCCAGCGTGGACGAGCTCATGACCATCGTCACCCGCGACCCCGAATCGAGCTTCGCCTACCTGCTGCGCTCACTGGACACTGACGCGTACAGGGCCATCCGTGACCTAGGAATCCCGTGGGTGTGGCCGCGGAGCGTCCCGGAGCGCAGCTACCCGAACGGCGCCGTCGCGGGCAACCTCGTGGGTTTCGTCGGCACCGACGGTCCGCAGAACGGGCTCGAGGCCACTGCCAATGAGTGCCTCGCGAGCGTCGACGGAGTCGCAACGTACGAGCGGGGGGCGGATGGGGTCCGACTTCCCGGCAGCACAGTCACCGAGCGTGAACCGGTTCCTGGCGGAACCATCACACTCACCATCGACGCCGACCTGCAGTGGTTCGTTCAGCAAGTGTTGGCGGAGCAGGCGATAGCGATCGGCGCCGAGTCCGGGGTCGCCAGCGTCGTTCGGGTGAGCGACGGGCACATCATGGCACTCGCCGACTACCCCTCTGTTGACCCCAACAACGTGGATGGATCTGCCCCGGAGTTCTGGGGCTCCCGCGCGTTCACCTACGCCTTCGAGCCGGGCTCGGTGCTCAAAGCCATGACGGCGGCCATCGCCATCGATGCTGGGGTCGCGAACGCGGGAACCGGCTACACGGTTCCTTCCGTCTGGCGAACGCCAGACGGTGCGCTCGTCAGCGACTTCTTCAACGTGGGGACCCAGAGGTTGACCCTCGCGGGAGTGCTGACGCAGTCCTCCAACGTGGGAATCGCCATGTCTGTGGCACCGGTTGGCAACTCGGCCCGTTACGAATATTTGCGCGCATTCGGTTTCGGCGAGCGCACCGCCGTCGACTTTCAAGGCGAATCGACGGGCCTGCTTGACGAACGCTGGAACACCCAGCAACGCTACGACATTGCCTATGGCCAAGGCATCTCCATGACCGCAGCACAGCTCGCGAGCGCATACCAGGCCATTGCCAACGGCGGGGTGCGGATGCCGCTTACGCTCATCGAGAACTGCACGGGGCCCGATGGCACAGTGGTGCTGCCGGAGGGTGCCACCCCTGTTCGCGTCGTCTCGGAAGCATCCGCCAACCTCACCCTCGACATGCTCCAGTCGGTCGTCACCGATGGCTCCCTGTCGTCAACATTCACCATCCCCGGGTACCTCGTCGCCGCTAAGACGGGCACGGGTGAAGTGGCGGGTCCCGGCGGGTACACCAACGAGCGGATCGTCTCGGTCGCGGGAATCGCCCCCGCCGACAACCCTGAGTACGTCGTGGTCGTCACCTACGTCAAGCCGATTACAGTAAAGTCTTCGTGGGCCGCGGCGCCGCCCTTCGCGAAGATCATGACCCAGGTGCTCAAGCATTTCCGGGTCCCCCTGTCGACGAGCAACGCGCCGCGACTGCCAACCACGTGGTGAGAGAGAGAATTCGTGACCGATCGGATTCCGCCGGTGCTCAGGCCGGAACATCCGCTGCCCCGACCGCTCTCGGCGCTCGTCGCCGAATTCGGGCTCGACGTTCGGGGTCCCATCGACGGAATTGAGCTGAACGGTGTCACCGTGCGCACCAGCGAAGTGCACCCGGGTGACCTTTTCGTCGGTCTCACGGGGGCGCACTCCCACGGTGCTCAGTTCGCCGCGGACGCACTCGAACGCGGAGCCGTCGCCATCCTCACCGATGAGCACGGGGCACAGCTCGCCGCCGATGTGGGGCTCCCCATCGTCGTCGTCGAATCGCCCCGTGCCGCCCTCGGTGACATCTCAGCCTGGGTGTACCAGACGAACTCGGCACCCCCGCTGCTGTTCGGCGTCACCGGAACCAATGGCAAGACGTCAACGACGCACATCCTTGAGGGGATCCTGAAGCAACTCGGCCTCGTCACCGGCCTCAGTTCGACCTCAGAGCGCCACATCGGAGACCTCGTCGTCGTGAGTCGCCTCACGACACCCGAGGCAAGCGAACTCCACGCACTCCTCGCACGCATGCGCGAGAGCGAAGTGCGTGCCGTCGCGCTTGAGGTCAGTGCGCAAGCACTCAGCCGACACCGTGTCGACGGCGTCATCTTCGATGTTGTCGCCTTCACCAACCTCAGCCACGATCACCTCGACGACTACGCCGATTTCGAAGAATACCTTCACGCGAAACTCGCCTTCTTCGAGCCGGACCGCGCCAAACGAGGTGTTGTCTCGCTCGACACCGAGTGGGGGGCCCGCGTCGTCGCCGATTCCCACATTCCCGTCACAACGATCTCCGCAACCGAGGGCGTCGATGCGGAGTGGCGCGTCGACATCCTCGAAGAGCTGCCCACTGGTGCTCGGTTCCGCCTTACCGGCCCAGACGGGCGCATGATCGAATCCAGCGCGCCCGTCATCGGACGACACATGGCCGCCAACGCGGGACTCGCTATCGTCATGCTCGTGCAGGCAGGGTTCGACCTTGAAGCGATCGGCCAGGCGATTGCGGGCGGTATCGAGGCATACCTGCCGGGGAGGACCGAGCTTGTGTCAGGCGATCGGGGGCCCCGCGTCTACGTCGATTTCGGTCACAGCCCCGACGCCTTCGTCAACACTTTGAAAGCCGTGCGCACCTTCACGCCCGAGCGCGTCATCATGGTCATGGGCGCCGATGGCGACCGTGACCCCAGCAAGCGGCACGAAATGGGCCGAGTGTCGTCGGAGCATTCCGACATCCTCGTCATCACCGACCACCACCCCCGCTTCGAGAACCCGGCGTCGATTCGCACGACACTCCTCGAAGGCGCCGCTCGTGCCGAGCACCAGGCAGAACTGCACGAGGTGAGCCCACCGGAGGCCGCTATTCGTCACGCCGTCTCACTCGCGCGCGAAGGCGACTCGATTCTGTGGGCAGGGCCGGGCCACCAGGACTACCGAGACATCGAAGGCGTGCGCACCCCGTACTCGGCGCGCGCGGAGGCTCGTGCGGCGCTGCGCGAAGCGGGCTGGTGATCACCCTCACACTTGCCGACCTGGCTGAAGCCACCGGCGGGACAGTGCTGACGGGGCACCCCGAAGCCATCGCCGTGAGCGACACCGCGGTTGTGCGTGTCGACTCACGGCTCGTCTCGAGGGGTGACCTCTTCGTGTGCCAGCGAGGCGAATCGACCGACGGACACAACTTTGCCGCCGCCGCCGTCGACGCAGGAGCCAGCGCTCTCATCGTCGAGCGCGCTCTCGACCTTGACGTGCCGCAGGTGCAAGTTTCGAATGCCCACGACGCGCTCCAAGAGCTGGCTCGCTTTGTTGTGGCCCGGGTGCGCGCCCGCGGCGTACTTCGCGTCGTGGGTGTGACGGGGTCGAACGGCAAGACGACGACGAAGAACATGCTGCGCGAGATACTGGGACGAGTCGGGGAGACGGTTGCCCCGCAGGGCTCGTTCAACAACCGTGTCGGGGCCCCGCTGTCGATGCTCGGCATCACCGAGCAGACCCAGTTTCTCGTGGTCGAGCTGGGTGCCGCCGGCCCAGGGGAGATTGCCCGGCTCGCCTCGATCGCCGTGCCCGACGTCGCGGCCGTGCTCACCGTCGGTCTCGCGCACGTAGGCGGGTTCGGATCGATCGAGACCACTCGAGCATCGAAAGCGGAACTCGTGACCGCGCTCGCCCCCGACGCGGTCGCCGTGCTCAACTCCGACGATGCACGAGTGGACTCCATGGCGGCTCTCACCGCGGCGAAAGTTGTACGGTTCGGAACAGGCGCCACCGCCGAGGTGCGAGCCACCGACATCCAGACGAGCCTCACCGGAACCGATTTCACCCTCGACGTTGCGGGGGAGAGGCATCCGGTTCAGCTCAAGCTCGTGGGAGAGCACCAGGTCGTCAACGCGCTGGCCGCCGCCACGATCGCTCAGGTGCTCGACATCGACCCGGACACCACCATCAACGCGCTCGAGTCGATGACCAGGGCAGAGCGCTACCGAATGGAGATTCACACGAGGAGCGACGGCGTCACCGTCATCAATGACGCCTACAACGCGAGTCCCGACTCCATGGCGGCGGCGCTCAAGACGCTCGCGCAGCTCACACGGGAAGGGCGTTCCATCGCCGTGCTCGGGGAGATGGCGGAGCTCGGTGACTTCTCCGATGAGGAGCACGACCGCCTCGGCAGACTCGCGGTGCGACTCAACATCAAGAAACTCGTGGTGGTCGGGCACGGTGCGCGGCACATTCACAACGCCGCCGGTTTGGAAGGCTCGTGGGACGGAGAGTCGGTGCTCGTTGACACCATCGACGAGGCCTACGATCGGTTACGTGAAGAACTGCGGCCGGGCGATGTGGTGCTCGTGAAATCGTCGAACTCCGCAGGCCTGCGGTTCCTTGGCGACCGCCTCGTCGAGTCGGGTGGTGCTCGCTAGTGCTTACCCTCCTCTTCGCCGCCGCCATCGCGCTGACCTTCACGCTCGTTCTGACCCCGGTGTTTGCCAAAGCATTCCGCAGCCTCAATCTCGGACAATTCGTGCGTGCCGATACGCCCACGACCCACGTCGTCAAACGTGGAACACCGTCCATGGGCGGCGTCGTCTTCATCACGGCCGCAATCATCGGCTACTTCGGCGGGCACCTCATCAACCAGACCACCCCATCGCTGAGCGGTCTCCTCGTCATTTTCATGATGGTCGGGCTTGGCCTTGTCGGCTTCATCGACGACCTGCTCAAAGTGACGAGACAGAACAGCCTCGGCTTACACGGCACCTTCAAGATCATCTTCACGGTGATCGTGTCGTCGGTCTTCGCCGTTCTCGCCGTGAACGCGACCGACATCAACGGGGTTCAGGTCGCCTCCACCTCCGTCTCCTTCATCAGAGACCTGCCCGTCGACTTCGTTCTCCTGTTCGGCGGCATCGGCGGCATCATCGCCCTCGTTGCGTGGATCTCGCTGATCACGGTGTCGACCTCCAACGCGGTCAACCTCACTGACGGACTCGACGGTCTCGCCGCCGGGTCCTCGATCTTCGCCATCGGCTCATTCATCATCATCGGATTCTGGCAGTTCAATCAGTCCTGCTTCGGTGCCGGAATAGCCGCGGAGAACATGTTCAAGTGCTACACAGTGGCAGCGCCCATGGACTTCGCGGTCGCCGCCGCAGCCGTCGTGGGGGCGCTCATCGGCTTCCTGTGGTGGAACACGAGCCCCGCCCAAATCATCATGGGCGACACCGGTTCCTTCGCCCTCGGCGGTGCGCTGGCCGCCCTCGCCATCGTCTCACGCACCGAGCTGCTCCTCATCTTCCTGGGCGGCCTCTTCCTCATCGTCACAAGCCAAGTCATCATGCAGCGCATCTACTTCAAAGCCACCAAAGGCAAGCGCATCTGGCGGGCAAGCCCCCTGCACCACCATTTCGAGATGAAGAACTGGCCCGAAGTGACGATCGTGGTGCGCTTCTGGATCATCTCGGGCCTCTGCGTCTCGGCGGGAGTCGGCATCTTCTACCTCGAGTGGTTGTCACTCTGAGCATGCGCACACCCGAATCAGTAGGCGAGCTATCACGCTGGCATGACGACTGGAGCGGACTGAGAGCACTCGTGCTCGGCAGCGGGCTCAGCGGTTTCGCCGCCGCCGACACGCTCGTCGAGCTCGGTGCCAGCGTCACGGTGCTGTCGGAGTCATTCGATGAC
>DAOMOV010000126.1:0-5856 GCA_035444505.1 Terrimesophilobacter sp. | reverse complement strand
GCCGAGGGCGTCTTCAGCTCGGAGTATGTCGGTGAGCGCCGCGTACCGGGTCTCGCCGCCGACAGTGTCGGAGACGAGGCCCATGGCGATGCCGGCGACGGGTGCGCGCAGGGGCACGCCTGCGTTGAGCAGGGACAGGGTGGAGGCGCACACGGAGCCCATCGAGGTTGAACCGTTCGAGCTCAAGGCCTCGGAGACCTGCCGGATCGCGTAGGGGAACTCTTCACGGCTGGGCAGCACGGGCACGAGGGCGCGCTCGGCGAGGAAGCCGTGCCCGATCTCGCGACGCTTGGGGCTGCCGACGCGTCCGGTCTCGCCGGTGGAGTAGGGCGGGAAGTTGTAGTGGTGCATGTAGCGCTTCTTCGTCACCGGTGAGAGCGAGTCGATCTGCTGCTCCATCTTGAGCATGTTGAGCGTGGTGACGCCCAGGATCTGGGTCTCTCCGCGCTGGAAGATGGCGCTGCCGTGCACGCGCGGGATGACCTGCACTTCGGCATCGAGCGCACGGATGTCGCTGAGTCCACGGCCGTCGATGCGCACTCCCTCGGTGAGGATGCGTCCGCGCACGACTTTCTTCGTCACCGACTTATAGGCGGCGCTGAACTGGACGAGTACGGTCTCGTCGAGTTCGCCGGCTTCGACCTTCGCCGTGACCTGCTCCTTGACGCGCGCCTTGAGTGCATCATCCGCATTGTTGCGTTCGGTCTTGTCGGCGATCTGGTAGATGGTCGCGAGTTCGGCTTCGGCGAGGCCCGCGACGAGGTCGTAGCTTGCGTCGCTGTAGGGCAGGAAGACAGGGTAGTCTTCGACCTTCTTCGCGGACTGCTCGGCCAGCGATGCTTGGGCTTTGACGAGCTGGGCGAGGAATGGCTTGGCGGCTTCGAGGCCTTGCGCGACGATTTCTTCGCTGGGTTTGGTGGCACCGGCCTGGATGAGTTGCCAGGAGCCTTCGGTGGCTTCGGCTTCGACCATCATGATGGCGACATCTTCCTTGCCCGACGCATCCGTGACGATGCGACCGGCGACGGTGAGGTCGAAGACGGCTTCTTCGAGCTGCTCCACGGTGGGGAACGCGATCCACTGGCCCTGTCCGCCGGTCATGTCGGGGATGAGTGCGAGGCGCACGCCGGCGATGGGGCCGCTGAAGGGCAGGCCCGAGATCTGGGTGGACGCGGATGCGGCGTTGATCGCGAGGGCGTCGTAGAACTCGCCGGGGGCGATGCTGAGCACGGTGATGACGATCTGCACCTCGTTGCGGAGGCCCTCGACGAAGGAGGGGCGCAGCGGGCGGTCGATGAGCCGGCAGACGAGGATGGCCTCGGTCGAGGGGCGTCCTTCGCGGCGGAAGAAGCTGCCGGGGATCTTGCCGGCGGCGTAGGAGCGCTCCTCGACGTCGACGGTGAGTGGGAAGAAGTCGAAGTTGTCTTTCGGCTGCTTGCTGGCGCTGGTCGCGCTGAGCAGCATGGTGTCTTCGTCGAGGTAGGCGGCGACAGCTCCCTGTGCCTGCTGAGCGAGGCGTCCGGTTTCGAATCGAACCGTGCGCTTACCGAATTTCCCGTTGTCGAGAACGGTTTCGGCGTATTTGATTTCTGGACCCTCCATGGGGTTTCTCCTCTTTGGTACTTCTGTGACGCACCCCCTATGGGTGCGCGGGCGTACGTGGGGCAGGAGCGAGCAGGAAGGACATGGCACTGTGTCGTTAACAAACACCGGGTCTTTAACAAACACCGCTGGGTGCCGGTTGTCTGTTCTGGCCAACAGTAGAAACACACCGTGCCGCGCGCGTCTGTGTCGCGGTTCGGGATGCCACCACCGGTGACCAGCTTCGAGCCGGCCTGCTCCGTAGCTGCTTCGGTGACTACCTTTGTGGTGACCACCGAATCAACCGCACCGAGTCTATCAGGCTGGCGACGAGAAACCGCTGATCAGACTGTGTGTGGGTTGGGCCTGGGAACAGCAAGTTATCTCGATGTCGAGAAAACCCGGAATCTTTCATCGCGTGAAGGCGTCACTGCGTGATCTGGTCACTTTTTTCTCGCTACGCTGAACCGGTCAGGAAGGACTGCCCATGAGAGTCGGAATCGTGCGTGAAACCCGCACCGGCGAGCGCCGAGTCGCCGCATCACCCGAAACGGTCAAGCAGCTGAGCGAACTCGGCTACGACGTTGTCTTCGAATCGGGGGCGGGTGTCGAAGCCGGCTTCTCCGACGGCGCCTACACCGCGGCCGGCGCGACCGTCGGCAAGACCGTTGACCTCGGCAAGCTCGATATCCTCGCCCACGTGCGGCCGCTCGAGCCGACCACTGTCGCCAAACTCGCCAAGGGTGCCGTCACGATCGGCCTCGCCTCACCCGCGAGCGAGCTTCCCACCGTGAAGGCGCTCGCTAAGGCCGGGGTCACCTCATTCGCTCTCGAGCTCGTGCCCCGCATCTCCCGTGCTCAGTCGATGGATGCTCTCAGCTCCCAGTCCCTGGTCGCCGGGTATCGCGCCGTGCTCGAAGCGGCCACCCGGTTCCCCCGGTTCATGCCCCAGTTCATGACCGCGGCGGGCACCATCGCCCCCGCCAAGGTGCTCGTGCTCGGTGCAGGGGTCGCCGGTCTGCAGGCCATCGGCACCGCCAAGAGGCTCGGTGCTCGGGTCTCCGCCAACGACATTCGCGCCGCATCCGCCGATGAGGTCACCTCGATGGGTGGCACGTTCATCAACCTCGAACTCGAGGCCGAGGGCAAGGGCGGCTACGCGAAGGAACTCGCCAGCGACAGCGCTGAGCGTCAGCGGCAGCTGCTCACCCCGCACGTGCACGCGGCCGACATCCTCATCACGACCGCCGCGATCCCCGGGCGACGCGCACCCCTGCTCGTCACCGCCGAGATGCTGAAGGGGATGCGGCCCGGCTCCGTCATCGTCGACATCGCCGCCGAGACGGGCGGCAACGTCGACGGCGTGGTGTCGGGCAAAGACACCCTCGTGCCGGTCGACGGCGGCCACATCACGCTCGTCGGGCTCGCCAACGCCCCATCGACCACCCCGACTGACGCGTCGCGGCTCTACGCGAAGAACGTCGCCAATCTCCTGGCACTCATGACCGTCGACGGAGAACTCACGCCCGATTTCGATGACGAGGTCGTCGCGGGTGCGTGCCTCACGCACGGCGGCGAGGTGCGTCACGAGCCCACCGCCGCGGCCCTCAAGGAAGGCAAGTAAATGGATGCCGTAACCCTCCTCACCATCACCGTGCTCGCGGTGTTCGTGGGCTTCGAGGTCGTCTCGAAGGTGACGAGCAAGCTGCACACCCCGCTCATGTCGGGGGCGAACGCGATCCACGGCATCATCCTCGTGGGAGCCGTGATCGTCGCCGGTCAGGCGACCGACCCGTGGATGCTCGGGGTCGCCCTCGCCGCCGTGGTGCTCGCCACTGCGAACCTCGTCGGTGGCTTCGTCGTCACCGACCGCATGCTCGAGATGTTCCGTGGGCGCAAACCCGCGAAGACGACGGGAGATGACGCCAAGTGATGATCCTCAGTCCCGAGTGGACCGCCCTCATCTACCTCGCTGCCGCGGTCTGCTTCATCCTCGCCCTCAAGGGGCTCTCCTCGCCGAAGACCGCCCGTCGCGGCAACCTGCTCGGTGCATTCGGTGCGCTCATCGCCGTCGTGGCGCTGTTCCTGTCGATGCACCTCGAGAACCTGCTGCTCATCCTCGCGGCCATCCTCGTGGGAACCGTCATCGCGGTGCCCATCGCCCGCCGGGTGCAGATGACGCAGATGCCGCAGCTCGTCGCCGGCTTCAACGGTGTCGGCGGCGGCGCAGCGGCGCTCGTCGGCATCCTCGAGCTCGGTCACGCGACCGATATGTGGGTGCGCATCGCCATTGTTTTCACCATGCTCATCGGTGCGATCTCGTTCTCGGGCTCCACCGTGACGGTGCTGAAGCTGCAGGAGCTCATCACGACTCGCCCCATCACCTTCCCGGGGCTTCCGGTGCTCATGGTGGTCACCGTGCTCGGTGCCATTGCCGGTGCTGTCTACGTCGTGATGACCGGCGACCTCACCTGGGCGATCGCGCTCCTCGGGGTTGGTCTGCTCGCGGGAGTGCTTCTCGTGCTGCCCGTCGGCGGTGCCGATGTGCCGATCGTGATCTCGCTGCTCAACGCCTTCACGGGTCTCGCGGTCGCGGCCTCCGGCATCGTGCTCGGCAACATCCTGCTCCTCGTCGCGGGAACCCTTGTCGGTGCGAGCGGCACGATCCTCACCATGGCCATGGCCTCGGCGATGGGGCGCAGCGTCGCCGGCATCCTGTTCGGGGCGTTCAAGGGTGGTTCGACCGCGGGCTCGACGGCGGTGAGCGACCGTCCGGTGCGCTCCTCGACGCCCGAGGACGTCGCGGTGGAACTCGGATACGCGCAGCGCGTCGTCATCGTTCCCGGCTACGGTCTCGCCGTCGCGCAGGGCCAGCACACGATCGCCGAGCTCGCCGAAGCCCTCGAGGAGCGAGGTGTCAAGGTCGCATTCGGCATCCACCCTGTTGCGGGCCGCATGCCCGGCCACATGAACGTGCTGCTCGCCGAGGCGAACGTGCCGTACGAGTCGCTGCGCGAACTCGAGGAGGTCAACCCCGAGTTCAGCCAGACCGACGTGGTGCTCGTCGTCGGCGCCAACGACGTCGTGAACCCCGCGGCGAAGACCACGCAGGGCTCGCCCATCTACGGCATGCCGATCCTCGAGGTCGGCGACGCCGCGCAGGTGGTGTTCCTCAAGCGGTCGATGCGCCCCGGTTTCGCGGGTATCGAGAACGAGCTGCTCTTCAGCCCGAATACGACACTGCTGTTCGGCGACGCCAAGGACTCGCTCTCGAAGGTGCTGGGGGCCGTCAAAGCGCTGTGACCAGGGTCTCGATACGGCGCTGCGCGCCTACTCGATCGACGAAGTCCGCCGGTCGAGTAGCGCGCTGGAGCTTGGAGCGAGGGCCATTTCTGGCCCTCGCCGCGACGCCATCGGAACCACCTCAGTCGATCGTGTAGTGCCCCGTGGGGCTGAAGTTCGCGTCGAGTGCGAAGGGGTCGCGCACCGTGCGGGACCGCGTCGAGGCGACCACGAGCGGCGCGAGCTCGGTCGCGGCACGCTGGATGCGCGAGTGCAGGCTCGACACTCCGTCGCTCGACGCACCCCAGTCCTCCGAGGCGGCGAACACTCCGGTGGGCACGACCACGGCGTGCAGGTAGTTGAACAGCGGCCGCATGGCGTGGTCGAGCACGAGCGAGTGGCGCGGCGTGCCTGCGGTCGCGCCGACCGCGACGGGCAGCCCCTCAAGGGCCTTGTTGTCGATCACGTCGAAGAACGATTTGAACAGGCCGTTGTAGCTCGCCGTGAACACCGGCGTGACCGCGATGAGCCCGTCGGCGGCGATGACCGCGTCGACGACTTCCTCGAGCTTGGGGCTGGGGAAGCCCGTGAGCATGTTGTTCGTGACATCCGTGGCCGTGTCACGCAGCTCGAAGGTGTGCACGGTGGTGTCGATACCCAGCTTGTCGAGCGCGGCGACGGTCTCCTCCGCCATCCGGTCGGCCAGCATCCGGGTCGATGACGGCTTGCTGAGCCCCGCCGAGATGACGACCAGCGTGCGCCGGTTGTTCACCAGTTCGTCAGACACTCTCACTTCACCCCCGCAAGATCGATCTTCTCAGCTTCGTCGACGGCCCGCTGGATGGCGTCGGCAGCCTTCAGATTCTCGTGCGTGGGCGCATCCGGCACCGTGCTGGGCCGGTTCTTGGCGAACTCCTCGCGCAGCACCGGCACGACCTCACCGCCGAGCAGATCGAGCTGCTCGAGCACCGTCTTCAGGGGCAGGCCGGCGTG
>DAOMOV010000125.1:0-5857 GCA_035444505.1 Terrimesophilobacter sp. | reverse complement strand
GGCAGAACCATTTCTCGAAGTGGCCGATCTCACCGCCACGCCGACACCGACGCCGAGTCTTGACCGCGACACCTTTCTCGGCACGGTGGAGAAGGGCAAGCAGTACATTCGCGAGGGCGACGTGTTTCAAGTGGTGCTCTCGCAGCGCTTCGACCACGAGGTGTCAGCGCATCCGATTGAGGTGTACCGGGTGCTGCGCACCCTGAACCCAAGCCCGTACATGTACCTTCTCGCCCTCGAAGACTCGGCGGGCGAGGCGTACTGGGTGGTGGGGTCGAGTCCCGAGGCGCTCGTCAAGGTCACCGACGGTCGCGTCTACTCGCACCCCATCGCGGGCTCCCGGCCGCGCGGTGACACCCCGGAGCACGACAACGAACTCGCGACCGACCTGCTCGCCGACGAGAAGGAGCGCTCCGAGCACCTCATGCTCGTCGACCTTGCCCGCAACGATCTCGCTCGGGTCTGCACAGCGGGCACGGTCGAGGTAACCGAGTTCATGCACATTGAACGGTTCAGCCATGTCATCCACTTGGTGTCCTCGGTGGAGGGAGACCTGGCCGCGAACCGCACGCCCGTGGACGTCTTCGCAGCGGCGTTCCCTGCGGGCACACTGTCCGGCGCACCGAAGCCGCGCGCGCTCGAGATCATCGACGAGCTGGAGCCTGCACGGCGTGGCGCATACGGGGGAGTCGTGGGCTACTTCGGTTTCGGCGGGGACCTCGACCTGGCGATCACGATTCGCACCACGACCATTGCAGGCGGCATTGCGCGCGTGCAAGCGGGGGCCGGGATCGTCGCTGAGTCAGACCCCGTCGCGGAGTACGAGGAGACCCGTGCGAAAGCGGCGGCTCCGCTGCGTGCGATCGCCGTGGCGAACGCATTGCAGAGGGTCGTGAGATGAACGGTCGCCGACAGCGGATGCTCGCCTTTGCCGGAGGCGTGGCGGGTGCCGCGCTCGCGCTTCTGGGGGCAACGCAGCCGTGGTTCACCGTTCGCGGTATGAGTTTCGGTGCGCTCGCGGTCGGCGCGGACATCGCGGCTCCGAGTGTGACGGCTCTCTCGGTCGCGGGGCTGGCCCTTGTCGGTGCGGTCGCGATTGCCAACACCGTGGTTCGTCGTGTGCTTGCCGCTATTCAGCTGTTGCTGGGGCTGGGGGTGCTCATTGTGACGGTCCGTGCGCTCATGGATCCGATCACCGCGGTTCTGCCCACGGTGTCGACGGCGACCGGGGTTGCCGGATCAGACTCGCTGGCGGCGCTCGTTGGGAGCGTCGATGGCTCGGTGTGGCCATGGTTCTCCCTCGCTGGCGGCGCTGTGCTCATGCTCACTGCTGCGTGGACGTTCATGACGGCTCGGAACTGGCCCGGCTCGGGGTCGAAGTACGGCGGTCAGGCGATCGTGAAGAGTCCTGTCAGCGATTGGGATGCGTTGAGCGACGGTGCTGATCCGACTGACTAGACTGGTCGCAGACGTTTCCATGCCGACGAGTACAGGAGTGACATGAGCAGCGACGACATCGCAGACCCCGGCCACGGACACTCACCGGCCGCGTGGATCGCCGTGACCATCATGGTGATCGCCATCATCGCGGGAACCGTTTTCTTCTGGCTTGACGAGGCGGTGCTCGTGTGGGCGAGCGCCGGGCTCGCACTCGTGGGACTCATCGCGGGGTGGGTTCTCGCGAAGCTGGGTTACGGCGTCGGCGGCAGCAAGGTCAAGTCCGACACGCACTCGCAGTCACACTCGCACTAACGAGCCCGACTGCTCCCCAGACCCGTGCTCACTGAACTGATGGCGGGGGCGCGTGATGACGCGCTTGACCGCAGAGAGCTGCTTTCGCTCGCGAAGGTAGAGACGTTCGCTCTTGCGGCTCCGCCTGCGCTGGACGCGTTGGGAGCACTCGCGCCGAGCGACACGGTCAAGATCATCGCTGAGATCAAGCGGGCGAGCCCTTCACGTGGCGCGATGGCCGACATCCCGGCGCCGGCGACTCTCGCCCAGCTGTATGAACAGGGTGGGGCGAGCGCGGTGAGCGTGCTCACCGAGGGACGGCGGTTCGGCGGCTCGATGGCTGATCTTGAGGCCGTGCGCTCCGCAGTCGCCATCCCCGTGCTGCGCAAGGACTTCATCAGCGACCCCTATCAGGTGTTCGAAGCGCGAGCCGCCGGAGCCGACCTCGTGTTGCTCATCGTCGCAGCACTGTCCGATCGTGAACTGTCGAGTCTGCACACTCTCATCACCGAGCTCGGAATGATCGCACTCGTTGAGACGCACAGTGCCGACGAAGTCGATCGGGCTGTGGCGCTGGGTGCCGCGCTCATTGGGGTCAACGCGCGCAACCTGAGCACGTTCGAGCTCGACCGTGATCTGTTCGCCTCGCTCGTCGACCGCCTTCCATCCGATGCCATCAAGGTGGCTGAATCGGCCGTGCGGTCAGCGGCGGATGTCGCGCACTACCGCCGCGCGGGCGCCGATGTCGTTCTTGTGGGTGAGGCGCTCGTCACGGGCGGCGACCCCGTGGCGGCGCTGCGCGAGTTTCGGGCGGCAGCATGAGCCTGCGCGGTGCTCGAGGTCCATACTTCGGTGAGTTCGGCGGACGTTTCGTACCCGAGTCGCTCATTGCCGCACTCGACGAGCTCGAAGCGGCGTACACGGCGGCCCGCGACGACCCGGATTTCGTCGCCGAACTCGCGCACCTGCACGCGACGTACACTGGTCGGCCGTCGATCATCACCGAGGTTCCGCGGTTTGCGGAGCACGCGGGCGGGGCCCGCGTCATTCTCAAGCGTGAGGACCTCAACCACACGGGTTCGCACAAGATCAACAATGTGCTCGGTCAGGCGCTGCTGACGAAACGGCTCGGCAAGAAGCGCGTCATCGCGGAGACGGGTGCGGGTCAGCACGGGGTGGCGACGGCGACCGCGGCTGCGCGCTTCGGTCTCGAGTGCACGATCTACATGGGTGAGGTCGACACGGAGCGGCAGGCACTCAATGTCGCACGGATGCGACTGCTGGGTGCAGAGGTCGTGGCCGTGACGGCGGGCTCCCGGACGCTCAAGGACGCCATCAATGAGGCGCTCCGCGACTGGGTCGCCAGTGTGGACACCACGAACTACATCTTCGGCACGGTGGCGGGGCCGCATCCGTTCCCTGAGCTTGTTCGTGACTTTCAGAGGATCATCGGCGAGGAGGCGCGCGAGCAGGTGCTGGTCCTCACCGGCGCACTCCCGACCGCGGTGGCCGCGTGTGTCGGCGGGGGAAGCAACGCGATCGGCATCTTCGACGCGTTCCTCGATGACGAGTCGGTTGCCCTGTACGGCTTCGAGGCGGCGGGTGATGGTGCCGACACACCGCGTCACGCGGCGACGATTTCACGCGGTCGCCCCGGAGTGCTGCACGGGGCGCGAAGCTACCTGCTCCAGGATGAGGACGGTCAGACGATCGAGTCCCACTCGATTTCGGCTGGTCTCGACTATCCCGGTGTCGGCCCGCAGCATTCATGGTTGGCGGACCTTGGGCGAGCCCAGTACCGCCCGATCACGGACGCCGCGGCGATGGAGGCCCTTCGCCTTCTCAGCCGCACCGAGGGGATCATTCCCGCGATCGAGTCGGCGCACGCCCTCGCGGGGGCGATCGAGCTGGGGCACGAACTCGGCACTGACGCGACCGTCCTGGTGAGCCTCAGCGGACGCGGCGACAAGGACATGCAGACGGCGGCCGAGTATTTCGCGATTCTGGACGGTGACGCGTGAGCATCGCACCCGTTATAGCGGCCCGTCGAAACACGGGTGGTGCCACGATCGGCTACCTGCCCGTCGGCTTCCCCGATCTGGCCACCAGTATCGAAGCGGCCGTGACCCTCGTCGAGAACGGGGTCGATGCTGTCGAACTCGGTGCGCCGTATTCCGATCCCGTCATGGACGGTCCCGTCATTCAGGCGGCAACCGAGCGCGCTCGCGAGAAAGGGTTCCGATTCGGGCACGTGCTGGAGGCGGTCTCTGCGATCCGTGAGCGCGTCGATGCGCCGGTGCTCGTGATGGCGTACTGGAACCTCGTGCTCCAGTACGGCGTCGACCGCTTCGCGGACGACCTCACCGCCGCGGGCGGAACCGGACTCATCACTCCCGACCTCATCCCTGACGAAGCGGCCGAGTGGATCGCCGCGAGCGAGCGCACGGGGCTCGACCGAGTCTTTCTCGCCGCGCCGTCCTCCAGCGATGAGAGGCTGAAGACCGTGGTCGAGTCGAGTCGTGGCTTCGTCTACACGGTTTCGACCATGGGGGTGACGGGCGCACGCACCGAGGTGGACGCCGCTGCACGCACCCTCGTGACTCGGCTGCGCGCAGCGGGCGTCGAGCACGCGTGCGTGGGCCTCGGCATCTCGACGGCGGATCAGGTTCGCTCGGTGCTCGAGTACGCGGATGGCGCGATCATCGGTTCTGCCTTTGTCGCGGCGCTGGACTCGGGTGGACTCAAGACTCTCGGTGCGAAGGCCCGGGAGCTCGTCAGTGGTGCTCGCGGGGCGCGCTAGGGTTGAGTGGTGTTTACGCCCCTGAGCATTCCCAGCCCTGACTACTCCTGGCAAGTCTTCGAACTCGGCCAGTGGCTTCGGGACATCGGCCTCACCTGGTTCACCTGGAACATCAACATCCACGCCTACGCGCTGTGCATCCTGGCTGGCATCGTTGCCGCGATGGTGCTCACCGGGTATCGGCTGAAGGCCCGTGGTGCCGATGCGGGCCTCGTCATCGACATCACCATGTGGGCGGTGCCGTTCGGCATCATCGGCGGTCGCATCTTCCACGTCGTCACTCACCCGAACGACTACTTCGGTCCCGGCAAGGACCTCATGAAGACCCTCTACATCTGGGAGGGCGGTCTTGCCATCTTCGGCGCGCTCATGCTCGGTGCCGTCGGTGTGTGGATCGGCTGTCGCCTGTCGGGCCTGCGCTTCTGGACCTTCGCCGACGCGCTCGCCCCCGGGCTCCTGCTCGCGCAGGCCTTCGGCCGTCTCGGCAACTGGTTCAACCACGAGCTGTACGGGCTCCCCACTGATCTGCCGTGGGGGCTCGAGATCGAATCCACTAACGCCGCCTTCCCCGCGGGGCTTCCCGAGGGCACCCTGTTCCACCCGACGTTCCTGTACGAGATCCTCTGGAACCTGCTCGGTGTCGCCGTGCTGCTCCTCGTCGAGCGCAGGTGGAACCTGCAGTGGGGCCGCCTGCTCGGCTGCTACCTCATCTGGTACGGCATCGGTCGCAGCTTCTTCGAGTCGATTCGCATCGACCCGAGCGAGATCTTCTTCGGCATCCGCACGAACGTGTGGGCCGCGATCTTCGCGGTCGTGGTGGGCCTCATCATCGTTGTTGTGCAGGGGCGCCGCCATCCAGGTCTCGAGCCAAGCCCGTACGTGGACGGTGCACAGCCACCTGCGGACGATGTTGTACACTCTGAAAACGTCTACACGGATGCCGACTTCGCTGGCAACGACGGCACGAAGTCACCGTAACCCGCACCAATCCGCTAGTCGCCGCTCCGCGCCGGTCACAAGCCGCGTGGGAGGAGCCCCGCCGATGTGATCGTGCGATCCCGCATGGTCCCGGTTGTCCCAGGGCCGACGACGTCCCGATGAAGCGATTCACGAAGGGCGGACCATGCCGTCGACCGCCGCGCAGGGCCTGTTCAGCCGAGTGCCCGAGGGCTCGTTCAGCCTGACACCCGGGGCACGGGGCATGTTCGACCCTGCCTTTGAGAGGGATTCGTGCGGCCTCGCGATGGTCGCGACGATCTCGGAGGCGGCGCCCTTTTCCTTCAGCCGGACCGCTTCCTCGACCGCGATCTCGTCGAACGGGTTCAT
>DAOMOV010000124.1:0-5898 GCA_035444505.1 Terrimesophilobacter sp. | reverse complement strand
TCGGACTAGAACGGTCACAGTATTTCTGTGACAGGAGGGTAATTGCATCGTGCCGTGCGACCGTGCGGTCGTGGAGGCAACCCGAGAAGTTTAGTCGCTGGGGGCGTGAGAAAGCAAAGGTTCCGGATGCTTCGCTGCTCTCACCCGCGCGACTACCGGTTGGCGAACCACTCGGTGAGTCGTCGTGCAGCCTCTGCTTCACCGAGGGGACCCTCGGAGAGTCGAAGCTCGAGCAAGAATTTGTAGGCCGCACCGACCTCGGGCCCAGGCTTCAGGTCGAGGATTGCCATGATCTGCTCCCCGTCGAGGTCTGGGCGCATGGCGGCGAGCTCTTCCTGCTCCGCGAGCTCAGCGATCCTGCCCTCGAGGTCATCGTAGGCCAAGGCGAGGCGTTCGGCCTTGCGGCGGTTGCGGGTGGTCACGTCGGCGCGCGTGAGGATGTGCAGCCTCTCAAGCTGCTCGCCGGCATCCCGAACGTAGCGTCGCACAGCGGAGTCGGACCACGCCGCCTCGGAGTAGCCGAAGAACCGCAAGTGCAGCTCGATGAGGCGAGACACCTTCTTGATCGTGTCCTTGTCGAAACGCAGTTCGCGCAGTCGCTTGCGGGCGAGCTTGGCCCCTTCGACATCGTGGTGGTGGAATGTGACAACGCCGCCGGGTTCCACGCGCTTGGTGGCCGGTTTGCCGATGTCGTGAAGGATCGCGGCAAGCCGAAGCACGAGATCGGGTGCGCCAGGAAGCCCTCGCTGTGCCTCAAGCTCGATGGCCTGATCGAGCACCGTGAGAGAGTGCTCGTACACGTCCTTGTGGTGCGCGTGCTCGTCAACCTGCAACCGCAGCGCAGGAAGCTCTGGCAGCACGCGCTCGGCAAGCCCCGTACTGACGAGCAGTTCGAGCCCGGCCCGCGGTGCGCCCGTGAGCAGGAGTCGGCTGAACTCGTCACGCACCCGCTCAGCGGAAACCCCGTGAATTCGGTCCGCGAGTTCGCTCATCGCCGCAGCAACCCGCTCCGTCACCGCGAAGCCGAGCTGCGACGTGAAGCGGGCGGCGCGCATCATGCGCAACGGGTCGTCGCCAAAAGAGATGTCGGGCTCAGCAGGAGTATCGAGGATGCCCGCCATGAGGTGTTCAATACCCCCCGACGGGTCGACCAGAGTCAGCGACGGCAACCGCAGCGCCATGGCGTTGACCGTGAAGTCGCGCCGCGCGAGGTCGCCCTCGAGGCTCGAACCGAACTGAACCTCCGGCTTACGGCTCGCACCATCGTAGGTGTCACTGCGATAGGTGGTGATCTCCACCGTGTGTGAGTCGATGGAGGCGCCAATAGTGCCGAATGCGCGGCCGATGTCCCACTGAGCCTGAGAGATGGGTGTGACGAGCTCGAGGATGCGATCGGGCTCGGCATCCGTCGCAAAGTCAAGGTCGTGGTTGTCGGCGCCGAGAAAAGCATCACGCACCGGACCACCGACGAGCGCCAGTTCTGCACCCGCGTCAGCGAACGTCTCAGAGAGTTTCGCAACCGCGGGTGAACGCGACAATCGCGTCAACCGCTCCAAGGCATCCGCGGCGCTTTTCATGCGCCCCAGACTATCGAGGCAGATTGCGAGTCGTGCGCTTATAGAATCGCCAGCAGGCCCGTCGCCGTTGATCTGCGGCGGTCACACACTATGAGAATCACCGGATCACTCCTTGCGATCGGGCTCGCCGTCAGCGGCGCGCTCACGCCCGCGACCCCTGCCGCCACCGAGACCGAGCCACCGGCGCATCCGCTCTCCCTCGTGATCGTCGCCCCCGTGACGGCCCCACCAGCGGTCGTCGGCGTGCTCGACGCGCCGACGCTCGAGAGCCTCACCACGCCGGGCGGGCTGCTCGCCACTCAACTGGGTCAGCTGGGCGGGCGCGAGGTGACACTCGCCATCGACCCCATGATTCTCGCCTCCATTCGAGTACTCGGCAGGAACGCTCCCACAGCCGCCACCTCGTGGCTCACCCGCCTCGCCGACGCCCCCAACGACACCTTCGCCCTGCAGTGGGCGGACGCCAATCCCGCCGCATCCCTCCACGCCGCCGGTGTCGTCCTTGACGCACCCGCGCTCACCATCGACCCCACCCTGTTCGCTCCCGAAGGCGAAACCACGCCAGACGTCGCCTCCGGCGACCCCGTCATCCCCGCGCTGCCCACACAAGACGACTTGGTCGCGTGGGACTACACCCACGCATCCATCGCCTGGCCCGCAGACCACACACTCACCGAAACAGACTTCGCCGGCCTCGAACAGCACGGATTCAATGCCGCCATCGTCAACTCTGCCGACATACCCCGCACTCCCATCAAATCGCCCCACGTCGCATTCGGTGCGATCGACGGAATCGTCTCCCACGACATCGCCTCGAGTCTGCTGCGCGCGACCATTGCCGCACCGACAGAGGAGGCGTGGGCACTGGCCTTCGAAGCACTCACCGACACCCTCGCGCAGCTGTCCGAGTCCGGCGAGCGCGTGCTCGCGGCCACTCTGGGAAGAATCGACCCCGCGTCACCCCTGCGCATGTCCCAAACGCTCGACGCCCTCAACGCTATCGACTGGGTCACCCTCGCCCCCCTTGACGCGGTATTCGAGCAGCCCGCCGTGTCCTC
Organism: Terrimesophilobacter sp.; assembly: GCA_035444505.1. Taxonomy (GTDB): domain Bacteria; phylum Actinomycetota; class Actinomycetes; order Actinomycetales; family Microbacteriaceae; genus Terrimesophilobacter. The sequence continues at coordinate 3,263 of DAOMOV010000124.1, read as the reverse complement.
CAGCTTCGAACCCGCCGAGACCAGCGACGACAGAGCCTCCACCATGGAATCACTCGCACGCATCGAAACCGACGTCATCACCTTCTCCCGCATCATTGACGAGCCCGCTCCCCTCCTCAGCACCCGCCGCGCCAAACTGCTCGCGCTCCTGGGCGCAGGATGGGAGCTCGACGACGGCGACTGGGCGGCTGCAGCCCAGGAATACCTTGCCGATAGCGCCAGCATCCTCGGAGCCGTGACCATTCAGGACTCCTCCACCATCAACCTTCTCGCCGAGAGCGGGCCGTTTCCCGTGACCGTGCGCAACAACCTCGCCCACGCCGTCACCGTCTACATCACCGTGCAGCCCGACCGGCCCATCCTTCAGGTCAAGGACTTCCGGGTCGAACTCAAGATTCCCGCGAACACCCAGGCGAAAGCGCTCGTACCCGTTCAGGTCGTTGCCAACGGCCACCTCGGCACCACCGTGTCGCTCTCCGCCTTCGATCGAACACCCATCGCCACCCCCACACGCGTCGAACTCAACGTTCAAGCCGGATGGGAGACACCCGTCACCATCATCATGGTGAGCCTCGTCGGCCTCATGCTGCTCGCCGGAATCTGGCGCACGGTACGGTCTCGCGCTCGCGCAGCCGCCGCTCGGACGAACCCGGCAGGATCCGCAACCGACCCGGGGAGCCACGAGTGAGCGAGAACGGCGGAGCCTCTGCCACACCGACCCCCCACATCGGGCGAGCCAGCGTCCTCATGGCGTCGGGCACGATCGTCTCTCGCGTGCTCGGCTTCGTCAAAGCCGCCGTTCTCGCACTGACAATCGGCCAGGTCGGCAGTGCTGCCGGCGACGCCTTCGGGGCGGCGAACCAGCTGCCCAACAACATCTACGCGCTCATAGCCGGTGGCGTGCTCGGTGCGGTGCTGGTGCCGCAGATCGTGCGCGCTGGTCTCCACGACGACGGTGGTCAGCGCTTCATCAACAAACTCGTAACCCTGGGCGTCACCATCTTCATCGGCGTCACCATCGTCGCCACACTGTGCGCTCCGCTGCTCATCGCCCTCTACACGCAGCGCAGCGACGGCTTCACCGAGTCCGGGGTCGCTCTCGCCACGGCCTTCGCCTACTGGTGCCTGCCGCAGATTCTCTTCTATGCGCTGTACAGCCTGCTCGGTGAGGTGCTCAATGCCCGCAACGCCTTCGGGCCGTTCACCTGGGCACCCGTTCTCAACAACGTGGTCGCCATCCTGGGGCTCGTCGCCTTCCTGCTGCTGTTCGGCGGGGCATCGGAGAACAGCTCGCCCGACGTGTGGACGAGCGAGAAGATCGCACTCCTCGCCGGAAGCGCGACGCTTGGCATTGCCGCACAGGCACTCGTTCTCTGGGCCTTCTGGAAACGAGTGGGATTGACATTTCGCCCCGACTTCCAGTGGCGAGGAGTGGGACTCGGACGCACGGGCCGAACCGCCGGCTGGGTGTTCGCCATGATTCTCGTGACCCAGCTGGCGGGAATCGTTCAATCCCGCGTTGCCTTTCTCGCTGCGGGTGAAGGCGCGGCGGTGCTCGCCCTGCAGAACTCGTGGCTCATCTTCATGCTCCCGCACTCCGTCATAGCCGTCTCCATCGCCACCGCCTACTTCACGAGGATGAGCGGGCACGCCTCGAACGGTCGACTCACCGAGCTCCGCGCCGACGTCTCCCAGTCACTCCGCTCGATCGGCATGCTCATGGTGTTCGGTGCGATCGCGCTCGCCGTCATCGCCCACCCCTTCGCTCGGTTCTTCGAAACCGAGTTCGGCAACGTGCAGGCGATGGCTCTCGTCATCATCGCTTTCGTCGTCGGTCTCGTGCCCTTCAGCGCCGTGTTCGTGCTGCAGCGCGTCTTCTACTCCCTCGAAGACACCCGCACCCCGTTCTTCATCGAGGTCATCAAGTCGACCCTGTTCGTCGCAGGCGCCCTGGCGTGCTCGATCCTGCCCACCGAATGGATCGGCGCGGGCCTTGCCCTCGTCACCGCTCTCGTCGCCACAGCCCACTTCCTCATCACCTTCGTGTGGCTGCGTGTGCGCCTCGGGCCCCTCGACGGCCGCCTGCTGCTGCGGAGGCACCTCGAGTACGGTCTCGCCGCGATTCCCGCGGGCGCAGCCGGGTTCGGTCTTCTCGTGATCCTCGGGGGGCTCACGGATGGCGGCTTCGCGGTCGCAAGCTTTCTCGGCGCCGTCGCCTCGATCGCCGTGATCGGGGTCGCCATGGCGGCGGTCTACTTCGGTGTTTTGGCCGTGTTCAAGCATCCGGAACTCACCCCCGCGCTGCGACCGCTGCTTGCTCGTCTGCGTCGCGGCTGATCGCGCGGTGAAATCGGCTGGGTGGAATAGTCGGCCAGTACGATGGGTTGAGGTCTGTGACTCGTGAAGGAGTGAGCCGTGCGTCAGGTCATCATCATCGGTTCCGGTCCTGCCGGATACACCGCCGGTATCTATGCTGCCCGCGCGAGCCTTGAGCCGCTGCTCATTGCCAGTTCCGTGACGAACGGTGGTGAGCTCATGAACACCACCGATGTTGAGAATTTTCCTGGTTTTCCGGAAGGGATTCAGGGCCCCGAACTCATGGGCCTGATGCAGAAACAGGCCGAGAGATTCGGCACCGAAGTGGTGCTCGACGACGTGACCGAGCTCGATCTCACGGGTGAGGTCAAGAAGGTCACCCTCGGCTCGGGCAGGACTGAAGAGGCCCTCGCGGTGATCTTCGCCACCGGGTCGGCCTACCGCAAGCTCGGGGTTCCCGGCGAGGACACCTTCAGCGGCTACGGGGTGTCGTGGTGCGCCACCTGTGACGGGTTCTTCTTCCGCGAGAAGGTTGTCGCCGTGGTCGGCGGCGGCGACTCGGCAATGGAGGAGGCCACGTTCCTGACCAAGTTCGCCTCGAAGGTCATCATCATTCACCGCAGCGAAGACCTGCGTGCCAGCGAGATCATGCAGGAGCGCGCTCGAGCGAACCCGAAGATCGAGTTCCGCTACAACACGGTCGTCGAGTCGATGACCGGCGGCGACAAGCTCACCACCCTGCACCTGCGCAGCACCACGGACGACACGACCTCCACACTCGATGTCGACGGGCTGTTCGTCGCCATCGGTTCTGACCCCCGCACCCACCTCGTGCACGACACACTCGACATCAACCCCGACGGCACCGTCTGGGTCGATGGACGCAGCTCCCGCACGAGCGTTCCCGGAGTGTTCGCCGCCGGTGACGTGCTCGACCCCACCTACCG
>DAOMOV010000123.1:0-6000 GCA_035444505.1 Terrimesophilobacter sp. | reverse complement strand
CGGGTCAACGCCCCGTCACCGTTGATGGCGTAGGGGATGTTGGCGTGCTGCGTGGACTCAAGACCCGGCTCAGTCACGGTCAGCCCGTCAATGTTCAGCTCGAACGTGCACACGCCACCGGTGTCTGGAGCGCCCTCTGCGTCGGAACGCTCGCCCTCGTTCTGCCCGTTCGTCGTGTCGCTGTCAGAATCCTCAGTGCCCGACGACTCACCCGAACTGCCACCTCCGGCAAGGATGGACGGTGAGGGGAACGGTTCTGGTTCTGTTGTGGAGCATCCGGCCAGAACGACCATCGAGGCCAGCGCGACCGGTAGGGCCAGCAGACGAGTGACAGAGACTGCTGTGGTCACGGGGCGCCTTTCAACTCGTGGGGTCAGCCGACAGCGTCCGACGGCGCTCAACGACACTGCGAACCGCCCGGGCTGCATCACTAGTGAACCGCGGCTCACCCATCGACGCCATAGGTCAATCCCTTAGTTGCGCGGTGGGCTCCACCCGCATCCGCTGGTCTCTTGGCGGGGGATCAGCGCGACAGTGCCGGTCACGAACCGAGTGGTGGAGATGGGGGGAATTGAACCCCCGTCCACTGCTGTGGTCGTGTGCCTTCTACGGGTGTAGCCAGTACGAGCGTTCTACTCGGCCCCGGTCTTTGCCACTGGCACCCAAACCGACGAGCCCAGCCCTAGTTGAAGTCCCGCGACACCCTAAGGCGTGATGCCGCAGCGAGCCCCCTAGCTGACGCCAGAAATCCGGGTAGGGGACGTTCCCGGCCTGACGGACTTCTTAGTGCGCTCGCTTAGGCAGCGAGGGCGAAGTCAGTGCGCTTTGCATTGGCACTTGTTTTTTGCGGGGATCGTTAACGAGATAACCCTGCATCCTCGACCCGCTTCTCACACTCGCTCAGGCAATGTCGAAACCGATCATCCCCAAGAAAGTGGTCCGTGAGAACCGGGCACTGTCGCGCTGTGGAGTTGTCAAGCCTCCCCGAAGGGAGCCTTTTAGTGTACTCCGGATGTCGACATCACGCCACCAGCGATTTTTAATCGCCGGTTGTACCGACCAAGGGTGGCCCAGCAGGGCGAGTTCGCACCATGATTAGGTAGTACCAACGACATTCGCCGGGCAACGATGCCCGGCGTCACGAAGAGGAGACGATAGCGTGAGCCGCTACGCCGTAACCAACCCCGCCACGGGCGAGAAGGTCAAGACATACCCCGAGATCACGGATGCCGAACTCGACAAGGTCGTCGCATCCGCTGAGAACGCTTACCGCACCTGGGGTCGCACCTCCACTATTGCGGAGCGCGCGGCCGTCATCCGCAAGGTTGCCGACCTGCACACCGAGCGCCGCGAGGAGCTCGCCGCGATCATCGTGCGCGAGATGGGCAAGCCCCTGGGCGACGCGCTCGGAGAGGTCGATTTCGCATCCGACATCTTCCGCTTCTACGCCGACAACGCCGAGTCGCTTCTCGCCGACGAGACCATCAACCTCGTCGAGGGAAGTGAGGGCACTGCGATCATGCGCACGAGCCCGCTCGGCGTGCTCGTCGGGGTCATGCCGTGGAACTTCCCCTACTACCAGGTCGCCCGGTTCGCGGGGCCGAACATCGTGATCGGCAACACGATCATCCTCAAGCACGCCTCGCAGTGCCCCGAGTCGGCGGCTGCGATTCAAGACATGTTCGACGAGGCCGGTGCCCCCGCCGGCGCCTACACGAACGTGTACGCGTCGACGGGCCAGATCGCGCGCATCATCGCCGACCCCCGCATCCAGGGCGTGTCCCTCACCGGGTCGGAGGCCGCCGGTTCGGCGGTGGCCGAGGTCGCCGGCAAGCACCTCAAGAAGGTGGTGCTCGAGCTGGGCGGGTCCGACCCGTTCATCCTGCTCAGCACCGACGACATGGATGCCACGGTCGACTCCGCCCTCGCGGCCCGCCTCGACAACAGCGGCCAGTCGTGCAATGCGGCGAAGCGCTTCATCGTCATCGACGAGCTGTACGACACGTTCCGGGAGAAGTTCAGCGAGAAGATGCTCGCCTCCACCGCCGGCGACCCCCTCACGGGCGAGTCCACCTACGGCCCGCTCTCCTCGCTCGGTGCCGCCGAGGGTCTTGACGAGCAGGTGAAGCGTGCCGCCGCGCAGGGTGCCACGGTGGAGCGCGCCGGTGAGCGCGACGGGGCCTTCTTCCCGCCCGCGGTGATCACCGACATCAAGCCCGACACTGACGCCTACCGGGAGGAGTTCTTCGGGCCCGTCGCATCCCTCTACCGCGTCTCCAGCGAGGAGGAGGCCATCAAGGTCGCCAACGACACCCCCTTCGGCCTCGGCTCGTACGTGTTCTCCACCGACCCCGAGCAGGCGGAGCGCGTCGCCAACAGCATCGACGCCGGCATGGTCTACATCAACGTGGTGCTCGCCGACAGCCCCGAACTCCCCTTCGGTGGGGTCAAGCGCAGCGGCATCGGCCGCGAGATGGGTCGCTTCGGCGCGGACGAGTTCGTCAACAAGAAACTCATCCGCACCATCTGATTCGGGTTTCACGCAGTTTCGGTTGTGGCGACAGGTTCTGCAGGTAATCTGTCGCCATGACCGAGACCGTGATCACCGTTCAGGGGCGGTACTCCGCCCGTCACACCCCTGAGCGTGCCGTGGTGTCGTTCGCCGTGAGCTTCGACGGACCCGCGCGCGACACCGTGTTCTCGAAGGCGAACGCCGCCGCGGAAACCCTGCGCGGCGAGATCGAGCGGCTGCACCACGCGGACGCCGGACCGGTGCGGGAGTGGTCGAGTGACTCGGTGCAGGTGTGGGGTGACCGCCCGTGGAACAACGAGGGCAAGCAGCTCGCAATGGTGTTCCACGCGCGCATCGGCTTCACCGCCGAGTTCGAGGACTTCGACGCGCTGTCACGGTTTTTGGAACAACAGGGCACGGCGGAGGGCGTGACGATCAGCTGGGTCGAGTGGAAGCTCACCGACGAGCGCCGCGACACGGTCACCGACGAGGCGCGCACGGTCGCGGTCGGCAACGCCGTGGCGAAGGCGACCTCCTACGCGAACGCGGTCGGGCTCAGCACGGTGCGGGCGGTGGCGATCGCCGACCCGGGCATGCTCGGTGACCAGGTCGGCGCATCCGGTGGCGGCATCGAGTTCGCCGCCTCGGCACCCCGCATGATGAAGGCGATGGATGCCGGTGGCGGCCCCGAACTGAACCTCAAGCCCCAACAGATCGAGGTCGCGGTCATCGTGGATGCCCGCTTCGTCGCATCCTGAGCCGGGCCGGTCTCGATACGATCGCTGCGCGATCACTCGACCAGCGGAACCAACCCCGGCGGTGGAGTGCGACCAGCGGAATCAAGTCCGGCGGTCGAGTAGCGGCAGAGCCGCATATCGAGGCCGTTGCTCCCGATTGCACTTTTTTAGAACATATGTTCGAATGTGGGGATGCGGTGGAACGGTCAGCAGATTGACACGGAGGATGACGCCGCCCTGCCCGGCCTCGCCAGGCTGAACAATCTGGTGCGCGCGGTGCGCACGCCCGAGTTCGACGGAGTCACGTTCTATGAGGTGCTGGCGAAGTCGGCGCTGAACCGGGTTCCCGGGCAGAGTCGCATGCTGTTCGACTGGACGGTGAACCCGATGCGTGGCTGCCTGCACCGCTGCGTGTACTGCTTCGCGCGCCCCACCCATGAGTACCTCGATCTGGATGCGGGGCGCGACTTCGACACCCAGATCGTGGTGAAGGTCAATGTCGCCGAGGTGCTGGCCCGTGAGGTGGCGCGGCCGTCATGGGGGCGGCACCGGGTGGCGCTCGGCACGAACACCGACCCGTACCAGCGGGCGGAGGGACGCTACCGGCTCATGCCGGGCATCATCGCCGCGCTGGCCGGGTCGGACACCCCGTTCTCGGTGCTGACGAAGGGCACCCTGCTGCGTCGCGACCTGCCGCTGTTGGCAGAGGCGAGCGCGCACGTGCCGGTGAGCGTGGCGATGTCGATCGCGATCTACGATGATGCGCTGCAGCAGTCGATCGAGCCGGGCACGCCCTCGGCGACGGCACGCCTGGCGGCCGTCTCGGCGGCGCGGGAGGCGGGCCTGCGCTGCTCGGTGTTTCTCATGCCGATCCTGCCCTACCTCACCGACTCACGCGAGCACCTCGACGACGCGCTGCGGCGGGTGAAGGATGCCGGTGCCAGCTCAGTGCTGTACACGGCCCTGCACCTGCGGCCGGGCGTGCGGGAGTGGTTCATGGGCTGGCTGGCTCGCGAGCATCCTGAACTGGTGTCCCGGTACGAGCGGCTGTATGCGCGGGGCGCCTACGCGTCGAAGGGATACCGGGCGTGGTTGGCGGCACGCATCCGCCCGCTGATTCGCCACTACGGCCTCGAGGAGCGTGCCGAGCAGGATGCGCGGCGACGGTCGTTCGATGACCAGCCGACCATGGGCTCGCTCATCGCGGAGGAGTTGCCGCCCGCCCTCGCCACGCGGGCAATATCGCCGATGCTGTTCTGATCCTTGGTGATTGAGGAGATTCGGCGGAGCCGAATCGTCTCGAAATCTCCCTCGCGATGCTGGTTTCGAGATGATCTCGCGGCGCGAAATCCCTCAACCAGCAAGGGGACTACTCGCCGAGGTGCCGCCGTGCCGACATGGCGCGCTGGGCCTCGCGCGCATCCTGCTTCTCGCGCAGGGCGTGGCGCTTGTCGTACTCGCGCTTGCCCTTCGCGACGGCGAGTTCCACCTTGGCACGTCCGTCGCTGAAGTACAGCTTGAGCGGAACGAGCGTGTACCCGCCCTCTTTGATCTTGTTGTGCAGCTTCAGGATCTGCGCCTTGTGCAGCAGCAGTTTGCGTTTGCGGCGCGGGGCGTGGTTCTGCCAGGTGCCGCCGATGTACTCGGGGATGTGCACGGCATCCAGCCACGCCTCTCCCCCGTCGATGAAGGCGTAGCCGTCGACGAGCGACGCACGCCCCTCCCGCAGCGACTTCACCTCGCTGCCGGTGAGCACGAGGCCCGCCTCGTAGGTGTCCTCGATGGCATAGTCGTGCCGCGCTTTGCGGTTCGTGGCGACGACTTTCTCGCCTCGTTCCTTCGGCACGGTTCAACTCCTCAGCTGTGATCGGTGCTCAGCGGATGCGTGAGCAGCCGTTCAGTCTAACGCCACCACGAACTCGAAACTCCACAAGTGCTACGTGAGGTGTCAGTTGATGCGCTTCATGTTGCTCACGAAGAGCATCAACTGACACCTCACAGGGGTTCGGTTTACGTCAGGCGAGGCGTGTGACGGTGTGGGCGGCGGCGATGAGGTTCTGGTCGTGGGCGGAGACGAGCACCGTGATGCCGTCGGTGGAGAGTTCGCGCAGCAGCGTGATGACCCCGTCGGCGCTGGCTCGGTCGAGGCTGGCGGTGGGTTCGTCGACCATGAGCACGCGCGGGCTGAGCAGCAGTGACCGCGCGAAGGCGACCCGCTGCCGTTCACCACCGCTGAGCTGCTCGGGCCGGTGCTTGGCTCGGGCGCCGACGCCGAGGATCTCGAGCAGGTCGCGCGCGGTGGGTGCGAGCTCTCTGGTGCGACGGCCGGGCACGGCGGGCAGCATGACGTTCTCGATGGCGCTGAGCCCGGGGATGAGCGTTCCGTTCTGGTCGAGGTAGCCGACGAAGTCGCGGCGCAGGGCGGTGATGCGCGCGTCGCTGAGGTCGGCGAGGCTCTCCCCCATCCACCGCACCTCACCCGCGGTGGGAGCGGCGAGGCCGGCAGCAACCCGCAAGATGCTTGTCTTGCCGGAACCGCTGCGCCCCGCGAGGCAGTGCATCTCGCCAGCAGCGAGGGCGAGGTTGTAGTCGGTGACGATGTCGAGCGGATGCCCGTCGGCACCCTGGTACCGAATGGTCACCCCCACGAGCTCCACGACGGGTGCCGCTGGCGAGCCGGCGCGGGCTCCGGGTGCTGTCGCTTCCATGGTCATGACTTCTCCCTCCAGCTGGTGAGCACCAGCACGATCG
>DAOMOV010000122.1:0-6004 GCA_035444505.1 Terrimesophilobacter sp. | reverse complement strand
GCTCGAGAAGCTCACACACAACCTGGGCCCAGGCCTGTGGGTCGCGCGAATCGACGAGCAGCCCTGAGGTCGAGTGCGCGATCGACTCGCTCAGGCCAGAGCCGCGGAAGCCAACGACAGGTGTTCCCGACGCGGCAGACTCCAGTGAGACGAGGCCGAAGGTCTCACTCAGCGACGTCGACAGGGTCAGGGTGGATGCCGCGAACACATCCGCGAGCTGCTGCCGACCCAGCGCGCCCACGAAACGCACCTGATCATCGACCCCCAACTCGGCGGCGAGCGTCAGCAGCGACGCTGCGTAATCCTCACTGCCAGGAGTGGGCTCACCTACAATGACAAGCACGGGAGCCCACCCATGCCTGGCGTGCACAGCCGCGAGGGTGCGGATCGCGAGTTCCTGGTCCTTGAGCGGCTGCACGCGCCCCACCGAGGTCAGAATGGGGCGCCCGGGAGCGATCGCGAGCAACTCCCGCACCTGAGACTCGGCCTCGTCTCGGGTGGGGCGGAACAGGTCGACGTCGACCCCGGGGGGTACAACCCAGACGCGCTCCACCGGTGCCCGAACTTCGTCGATCAGGCTCGTTGCCTCAGCCGCCGACGACGCGACGACCGCGTTCGACTGGTTCGCCAAGTACGTCTCGGAGTGCGCCCGGCGGGTGCTCTCGGATGTTCCCGCCTCGCGGGTCTTCATGACCGCAAGAGTGTGAAAGCTCTGCACGAACGGCAGCCCGAGCTCGATTGCCACCGGCAGCGTCGCAATACCGCTCAGCCAGTAGTGCGCGTGGATGAGATCGTAGCGTGGCCTTCGGCGACCCGTGAGAGTTGCCACGGCCTCACCGAACTCGTCGGCAGCAAACGACAGCTCCTGCCGAGTCAGGGGTCCGGGTTCCCCCGCGGGCAGCTCGAACAGCGTCACACCGGGCTCAAGCTCCCGCGACGACGGCTCCCCCATCGCTCGCGTGAGCAGTTCCACCTCGACCCCGCGCTGCGCCAGTTCACTCGCAATCGCCAGAACGGCCACGTTCATGCCGCCCGCGTCGCCACTGCCCGCCTGAGCGGCCGGTGACGTGTGCATCGACACCATCGCCACGCGAGACGGAGTCGGAACCATGCAGCCACTGTATGGGCTGCACCGCACCTTGCGCACCGCATCCTGTGCATCGCACTCGGGCCGGTTCGCGTGATACTGGGGTCGTGACCGTTCCCCCGCACCCCGAGTCGGCGAAGGCAAGGCCCGCGCCGACCAGTCGCCTTGTGCGGGCCGCGGAGCGCGTATCACGCCGGCTGGTCGCCCTTGCGCGCTGCCACCCGTGGATTCGCGCCGCCGCGCTGCACCCGATCGTGGCGCGTCCCGGGTACTGGTTCGCGACCGCTTGCGGGGCGCTGTGGGGAGGCATCCTGAGTCTCGGTCGAGTGCGACGTCGCGGCGGCGTCTGGGTCGCACGTGGGATGCCGCGCTGGGCGTTCGGCCGCGGCGGAACCACGATCGGTGCTTTCTACCTGACGCGAGACGCGGTCAGCCCAGACGTGCTCGAACATGAGGCGGTGCACCGCGCGCAGTGGCGGCGGTACGGTCTGGCGCTCATCCCGCTGTATCTGGCGGCCGGGCAGGATGCCATCAGAAACCGCTTCGAGATCGAAGCGGGACTTGAGAAGGGCGGCTACACGCGACGTGGGCGCCCCCGCAGCCGCGACGCTGGGTCGGGCGGCTAGTCGAACCATACCGGTGGGTGCCGGTCGCCTCCTCGGAACGTTGATTCGAGTTGCGCCGCGAGCCCCACCAGCGTTGCTTCGCCACCCGGTCGACCAATGAGGTGTATCGCGATCGGCAGCCCCGCAGCGCTCTCGGCGACAGGCACCACGATCGCGGGCAGCCCCGCCACGTTGACGAATGACGTGAACGGGGTGAGCTGCACCTGCTGCTCGAAGTTGCGCACGGGATCACTCGAGTACCAGCCGATCGGCCGGGGCGACTGCGCTAGCGCGGGCGTGATGACGGCGTCGAACTCACGCAACTGCGCGATCGTCGACCGCTCGAAGTCGGCGAAGCCGCGCAGTGCCGCGGCGAGGGCGGGTGCGCTCGTGCGTCTGCCCTCATCGATGAGCCAGCGCGTGAGCGGTTCGAGCAGCTGCAGCTCGTCGCCGGCGGCGGGAATCAGCGCTGCCCCCGACTGCCACACGGTCGTGAAGTGCTCGGCGTAGGTGCCGGGCCACTGCGGGTCGGTGTTGCGGACGCGGTGGCCCCTGCCTTCGAGCTCGCGTACCGCGGTCTCCACTGCTGCGAGCGCCTCGGGCTCCACCTCGATGTCCACACTCGCTGACCACGGTGATGTTGTGACAACACCAATCGTCAGCTTCGTGGAGTCGGATGCGAGGGCGTACTCCTCGAGGCTGGCTCGCCACGGACGCTCAGAACGCAGAGTGAAGGGCTGTTCTCCCTCCATCATCGCGTCGAGCAGCATCGCGGCGTCGGCGACGGTTCGGGCGAGCGGACCAGGAACAGCGAGCCCACCTAGCCCGTCAATGCCCGTACCCGACGGAACGAGCCCCCGCGACGGCTTGATGCCAACAAGCCCCGTCGCTGCCGCGGGAATTCGCACCGACCCCCCACCGTCGGAGCCCGGCGCGAACGGGAGCAGGCCCGCGGCGACGGCTGTCGCCGCACCACCACTCGAACCGCCCGCCCCTAGGGAGAGGTCCCACGGGTTGCGCGCTGGCTCGCTCACCAGATTCTCGGTGTGCGAGGGCATGCCGAATTCCGGGGTGTTCGACTTGCCCAGGCTCACACCGCCCGCCGCGTCCAGAGCAAGAGCAAGAGCGTCTGATTCCTCGGGAACATAGTCCGCGAACAACCGTGACCCGAACGTCGTACGAACCCCCGCCCGGCGGACGAGATCTTTGTCGGCGAACGGGAGCCCCCAGAGCCGAACCGCACCGCCAGCACCAGCGCGGCCCGCCTGCTCAAGGGCAGCTGCCCGCTCGAGGGCAGCATCCGGGGTCACCGTGATGAACGCGCCGAGGCGGTCGTTCCACCGTTCAATGCGGCCCAGGTAGTGCCGGGTGAGCTCGGTCGGGGTGAGGTCACCGCGGGCGAGAGCGTCGCGCTGCTCGCGGGCGGAAAGGTCGTGCAGGGCGGTCACCCCTTGAGCCTACGACCGTGCAGACTTGACATAGCACCACTTAGCTGGTTAGTTAGTCATGTAACTAACCAATGAAGCACGCTGCGGTGGTCAACACACGGAACTACAGCGAGAGGAGTGAACATGGACGACTCGCGACCCATCTTCCTCCAACTCGCCGAAAGGATCGTCGACGACATCATCAGCGGCACACTCCCCGAGGAGTCCCAGGTGCCCTCCACCAACGAGTTCGCCGCCTTCCACCGCATCAACCCCGCAACCGCAGGCAAGGCCGTCAATGTGCTCGTGGAAAACGGAACCCTCTACAAGAAACGAGGCATCGGGATGTTCGTCGCCCCCGGCGCACGTGCGCGGCTCATCGGCGAACGAGCCACTCAGTTCCACGCCGACTACATCGAACCGCTCCTCGACGAAGCCGCCAAGCTCGGCATCGACAACGAACAGCTCATCACCATGATCAGAAGGGACAACGCCACATGACCACGGCAATCGAGGTCACCGGTCTCTCACGCCACTTCGGCGACGTACGCGCCGTCGACGACGTGAGCTTCAGCGTCACCGCAGACCGCATCTACGGCCTGCTCGGTCGCAACGGGGCCGGCAAGACCACCCTCATGCAACTTCTCTCCGGGCAGGACTTTCCCACGAGCGGCAGCATCCGCGTCTTCGGCGGCAACCCCGTCGAGAACGCCACCGTGCTGCAAAACGTCTCGTTCATCAAAGAGAGCCAAAAATACCCCGACGACTTCACCGTGAAGCACGTGCTCACGAGCGCCCCCTGGTTCTTCCACAACTGGGACGCTGACTTCGCTGACCGGCTCCTCGGCGACTTCCGGCTACCCGTCAACCGCAAGATCAAGAAGCTCTCCCGGGGTCAGCTCTCCGCCGTCGGTGTCATCGTCGGGCTCGCCTCCCGCGCATCGCTCACCTTCTTTGATGAGCCCTACCTCGGGCTCGACGCCGTCGCCCGGCAGCTCTTCTACGACCGTCTGCTCGAGGACTACAGCGAGCATCCGCGCACCGTCATCCTCTCAACGCATCTGATCGACGAAGTCAGCAACCTGCTCGAACACGTCATCGTCATCGATGACGGCCGCATCCTCGTCGACGAATCGGCCGAGGCGCTTCGTGGCACCACCGCCACCGTCGCCGGAACCGCGAGCGCCGTGAACCAATTCGCTCAGGGCCGGAACATTCTGCATCGAGAGAACTTCGGAGGGCTCGCCTCCATCACCGTTGACACGATCAGTGCCGCTGACCGGGCGGCGGCGGCCAAAGCCGGCCTCGAGTTCTCCCCCGTTTCACTGCAGCAACTCATCGTCAGACTGACCAACGCCCCGACAAAGGAATTCGAGCAGAGCGCATGACCACCGCGACCGATACCCACACACCATCCGGCTCGTCCGCAACCGCCCGGCACGACCAGCCGAGCAGCGTGCTCCACCGCGTCGTCAGCGTCGCCAGACTGCACCTCGTCAACCGCAACGGGGTGCTCTGGCTGCCGCTGTTCATCATGTCCGTCATCTGGGTGTCGAGCATGCTCATCTGGTGGATCGTCGCCATCAACCTCAACCGAGCCGGAATGGAGGCAGGCAACGATGGCGTCATCGTCATGGGCGGCGCGAGCTCGTTCCTCGTGATCTACATGCTCGTCGTCGCCGTACAGGCCGTGAACCTCACTTTCCCGTTCGCTCAGGGATACAGCGTCACGCGCCGCGACTTCTACCTCGGCAGTGCCCTCGCGTTCGTCGGACTCTCGCTGTTCTATTCCGTGCTCATGACAGCCCTCGGAGTGCTCGAAGAAGCGACCAGCGGATGGGGCCTCGGAGGCTACATGTTCGGGCTGGGACAGTTCGGTGTGACCGGTCTGTCGCGCACGTTCTACCTGTACTTCATGGCGCTGCTGTTCTTCTTCTTCCTCGGGATGGCTGTCGCCGCCATGTATGTGCGCTGGCACGCGTGGGGCATCACGGGATTCTTCGCCGGTCTCGGGTTTCTCATCATCGGCCTCATCGCCCTCGCAACCTTCACCGAGAGCTGGCCACAGGTGTGGGCGTGGATTTTTGAGAACGGTGCGATCGGCATCGCAACCTGGTCGATCGTGCCGACGGTAATCGCCGCGGTCGCGGGGTTCTTGATTCTTCGCCGTGCGACGCCTCGTGAGTGAACACTCGCGTACGAAGCCAGCTCACAGGGTGGGTCGGGTTAGCATTCTCGGATGACTAGCGAAACCCCGAGGCGTGCACAGCGTCGGGCGACACCAGAGTCGGGGCCCCGGCCCATCGCTCGGCACGGGAAGCTCCGCGGTGGCAGCGCCTGGCTAGGTGCCGTGAAGATCGCGGGGGTCGCGGTTGCGGTCGTTATGGTCAGTGCTCTCGCGGTCGTCGGGGCAGCGGTCTGGAACGTCGCCAACGCGATCCAGCCTGGCGTCACACTGATCGGCGAGACCATCGGTCCCCCACCGGACATCGGCGCCTACGAGGGCGGCATCAACATGCTCATCGTCGGGAGTGACAGCGGTGAGGGCGACCCGCAGTACGGAAATCGCGACGGCGCGATGCTCAATGATGTCAACATTCTCATCCACGTCGCCCAGGACCATTCGAGTGCGACCGTCGTGAGTTTTCCGCGCGACCTGTTCGTGTCGGTGCCGCAGTGTCCCACCGAGAGCGGCCGAACCCTTGGCGCGCTCTCCTCAGCCAAGATCAACACCACCCTGCACCGAGGGGGCCTCGCGTGCGTCGTCGCCACGGTAGAACAGTTCACGGGCCTCAACATCGAGTTCGCGGCGAAGGTCGAGATGAACGGTGTCATCGAGATGTCCAACGCGGTCGGTGGGGTCGAGGTGTGCGTCGCGAAACCGA
>DAOMOV010000121.1:0-6030 GCA_035444505.1 Terrimesophilobacter sp. | reverse complement strand
TTCACCGGGCTCGGGTTCGGGCTCGAACCCCTCGCCCTCGGGCTGCGCTGGTTCGCGCTCTGGGCACTCGCCCTCGCCGGCGGGTTCGCCACCTGGCGCCTCTTCTATCTTCGTGAGGCCGAGCGTGACCTCGACGACGAGATCGTCGGGCAGCTCAACTCCACCGCCCTGAAGAGGGCACGACGCGTCTCTGTCGTCGTCGGCGCACTCGTCATCCTGTCGGCATTCGGCACTCTCAGCGTCGGTTACCTCGACTACGTGCCCGCCGCCCGCTGGCTCATCCTCGCCGGCACCCTCGCCCTCGGCATTGTCCTGCTTGCGGGAGTGCAGCACCGGGGGCTCACGACCCTCGCATTCACCCTCACCGCCGCGCTCATCCTCGGCTGGGCACTTTTCGATGCCGGAACCGGCTGGGAGGGCGCGGTGCGCCTCGCCCACCTCACGGGGTTCAGTCTGTGGCTTGGCGGCGCCCTCTGGAACATCGCCGTCGCCATGCCCGCCGGGCGCGAGCATCCGACCGTGACCGCCGTGCTCGCCGGTGCACGTCAGCTGGACCGCTTCCGCTGGGTCGTGCGCTTCTCCCTCCCGACGATCATCATCACGGGCCTCATCATGGCGGGCTTCTACACGGTGATGCCGTTGGAGTGGTGGCTCAGCTTTCCCGGGGTGCTGCTGCCGCTCAAGGTGATGGCCATCGTCGTGCTCGTCGTCGTCTTCATCACCTGCCCCCTCTTCCGGCAGTGCTCACCCGTGCAGGGCGTGTGCAACATCGACGACCTCGACTCCACATCCAGAAACTCTGCACCCAGAACATGAACAGCGCGGATGTCGCCGTGCAGCCCACGGTGCTCGACAACCGCCGCATTCCCTGCGCGATAGGACTCATCCGCGCCGAGGCAGCCATGGCACAGCTCGACGCAGGCAGTGTGCTTGAGATCCGCACGCGTGATCGCTTCGCCCCCATGGAGATCCCGCTGTGGGCGCAGCGCGGTGGACACGGTGAACCGATCGTGCACCGCGTCGGCCTGTGGCCCGCTCGCTACTGGACGTTCTGGGTGGAGGCTGGAGCGGGCGAAGCAGGTGCTGGTTCATCCAGCTGACCGAGAGCGTCTTCCAGCGCGGACCAGGCGAGCATCGCGCAGTTGATTCGCGGCGGGAACTTCGCCACGCCACTCAGTGCCACGGCGTCGCCGAGCAGTTCCTCCGAGCCCTCGTCCGCGCCCCGCGACTGCACCATCGACCGAAACGATGCGACCCGCTCGGCCAGTTCGTCGCGTGTGAGTCCCGCCACGAGGTCACTGAGCATCGACGCCGAGGCCTGCGAGATGGAACAGCCCTGACCCGTCCAGGCGACCTCGTCGACCACACCCTCAGCGTCGAGGCGCACCTGCAGCGTCACCTCGTCACCGCAGCTGCGGTTGCGCTGGTGCGACTGCGCCGAGAACTCCTGCAGCTGCCCGAAGCCGTGCCGCTGACGCGAGTGATCGATCAGGATGTCCTGATACAGCTCCCGAAGATCACCACCGGCCACGGTCTCACTCTATGCCCGCACGGCTCGACGCCGCCGGTCTCACCGCCCTGGCGAACGCCAAGACGAGCAGGGCCGAAACCATGAGCCACGCCGCGACACCGATCCACACCCACACCGCGGCGAGATCCTGCATGAACGCGAAATCGATCGACCTTCCCAGCGTCACCGAGGCGACCGCGTACATGCCCAACGGGAAGACGACACTCCACAGTTTCGGCTCGTAGCTCCACGGGAACTTGCGCACGAAGTAGCGCCACAAGCCGAAGATCACGAGCAGCGGGATGAACCAGCTGCCGAAAGCCCACAGCATCACCGTGAAACCGGCGACATAGGAGTGGATGTGCTCCAGCATGGGGCTCGGGTGCAGCTCACCCAGGTCGAGGATGCCGGCAGCCGCACGCACACTGATCGCCGTCGCCCCCATGAGGATCCAGTACGCCGGGCCCATCTCCGCCGGGGTCGTCTCGATGAGGAACAGCCTCAAGAAGATGATGATGACGAGGATCAGGTACAGCACCACCCCGACACTCCAGAACAGCACGGCCGTCGCGTCGAGCATCCCTTGACCGTGGGCCCAGGGAAACTGTGGTGACAGCGCCGTCGCGACGACAGCGATCGACTGGGTGCCGACGACCCAGACGAGCCACACCCCGGTGATCTCCCGCAGCGCCGGACGGTTGCCGGCAAGCACCACCGAGCTGAACAGACCGTAGGTGAGAACGAGCCACACGAGAAAGGCGAACACACCGAGGATCGTCGACACCATCCACCAGCCATGCGACAGCAGGGCGGTTGCAAGCACATTGGTCCCCGCGACGACCGTGAAGTAGGCGACCGCGCTGCTCGGCGCGCGCAGCGACGCCACGAAGCGCTTCGGAAAGCGCACCGCCCGCGCCAGGTACGCCCCCATGAGCACGACCCAGCCGACCGCGGTGACCCACAGCAGAATCTCCGCGATCCACTCGTGACCGAGCAGCCGGGTTCCGATCGAGACGATGCCCGTCGCCATGACGAGCGCGAAGTAGCCCGTGTCGAGCGTCGCGAGCCACGAACCGACCGGGCCCGTCGGCACCGGCTCCAGCTCGGTAGGCGTCGACGGTGACGAAGACGCGGGCACTCCCGGGAGCACCTCCCCGCTCACCGACGCGCTTTCTCTCGGGAAGCCTTCTGCGCCCCCGGCCTCACACTGCGCTCCCAACCGCGCCGCGGAGCCTGAGCACCCACGTGACCGTCACGCGACCGATACACGACATAGGGTCGGAACAGATACCCGATCGGCACGGACAGCACGTGCACGAGGCGCGTGTACGGCCACACGAGGAACAGCGCTGTCGACGACAGCACGTGCAGCTGGAACGCGAGGGGCACACCCGACATGAGTGAGACATCCGGCTGGAACAGAATGAGGCTGCGAATCCACGGGGAGATCGAACCCCGATAGTCGTAGCCGGGCCCAAGGACTTGGAAGTTCAGCACGGCGAGCGTACCGAAGCCGATCGAGGCGACCAGGAGCACGTACATGACGATGTCCATCGGTGTCGTCACTCGCGCCACTCGCTTCACGACGATTCGCCGAACAAGCAGGATGAGCAGCCCTGCGATCGTCACGACCGCCACAGCCGTGCCGAGCCAGGTCGCCCCCAGATGGTAGGTGTGCTCGTCGATGCCGATGAAGTACAGCCACTCGCGCGGAATCAGCAGACCCACGACGTGACCGGCGATGATGCCGAGCATGCCGTAGTGAAACAGAGGGGAGCCCCAGTTCAGCCACGAGCGCTCGTAGACCTGGCTCGACCGCGAGGTCCATCCAAACTTGTCGTAGTGGTACCGCAGGATGTGCCCCACAATGAAGCTCGCCGCCGCGAGGTAGGGGAACACCACCCACAGCGCGATATCGAACCCGGTCATACTGCAACCTCCTGCCGTGCGGGGTGATTCGGCGAATACGGTTCCAGGGCGCCGAGAAAGCTGAGCCCCACGAGCTCGGTCGGCGGGCCCTCATTCACGAGACGCTGGTAGCGCTCCCGCGTCTCATCATCGATCTCGGGCAGTGAGGCCGTCACCGCGGCGACGACGTGCGCGTAGGGGCTGCCGAACGACTCGAGAGCCGAGCGCAGCACTTCGATGCCGTCACGGTACGACGCGAGCAGTTCGCCCGCGATGGGGGAATCGCTGCGGGCAGAGAACTCCAGCACCACGGGCAGATAGTCGGGCAGTTCGCCCTCCTCGAGCTCCCAGCCGGCGGCGCGGTAGGCGTCCACGAAGCTCACGAGCGCCATCCCCCGCTTCCTGGTGTCCCCCGTGGCATAGTAGGTGAGGTAAGGGCAGCACTTGCGCTTCTGGTCGAAGATCGAGGTGAAGTGCGCCTGAAGGGCGCCCTCGTCCATGTTGCCCACAGCGTCGAAGAACGCGCCGAACTCGGCGGCGAGCTCCTCCGGCAGTTCGGCCGCGTGGGCGGCAACCAACTCGAACTGTGCCCGCCTCTCCTCGGTCGGGTAGTCCAGCAGAACGGATGCCGCCATGTGCGCGGTCGCGCGCTGCGACGCAGTGAGATTCACACTGTGGCTCACACTGTTTTCGCTCACGCCGTGCTCCCTGCCTCGGCGGGCGGGAACATGCCGTTGGTGATGCCCTTGCCGCTCCAGTTGAGCAGGTTGAGCCGCCCCGAGGTGGAGGGCTCGGAGGGGTCGGTGAGGTTCTTCAGCGAGTGGAAGCTCTCCACGGTCGCGTTGATGGGGGTGCCGGGAATGCGGTCGGTCGCCCGGATGTCGCCGGTGGACCGAGCACCGCCCATGCCGGGTCCGCCGTCGGTGTCGAGGGAGCAGGCGAAGTCGTCGAGGTCGCGTGCGGACTCGACGTGGGCCTTGGGGATGACGTAGCGGTCCTCGTACTTGGCGATCGCGAGCAGCCGGTACATGGCCTCGATCTCCTCGCCCGTCATCCCGACGGCGCGGGCGATGTTCTCGTTCGCCTCGTTCCCCAGGTTGATGTCGCGCATGTAGGAGCGCATTGCGGCGAGCTTCTTCAGGGAGTGCTCCACGGGAGTCGTGTCGCCCGCGGTGAAGAGCCCCGCGAGGTACTCGACGGGGATGCGCAGCTTGTCGATCGCGGCGAACAGGTTGCGCACGTCCTCCCCGTCGTTGCCGCTGTTGGAGACGACATCGACGACGGGCGAGAGCGGCGGGATGTACCAGACCATCGGCATGGTGCGGTACTCGGGGTGCAGCGGCAGCGCCACCTGGTACTCGCTGATGAGCTTGTAGATGGGGCTGTTCTGTGCGGCCTCGATCCAGTCATCCGCAATGCCGTCGCGCTTCGCCTGGGCGATGACCTCGGGGTCGAAGGGGTCGAGCAGAACCGAGCGCTGGGCGTCGAGCAGTTCGTGCTCGTCCTCGACCGCTGCGGCCTCGAGCACCCGGTCGGCGTCGTAGAGCATGAGGCCGAGGTAGCGCAGTCGGCCCACGCAGGTCTCTGAGCAGATCGTCGGCTTGCCCTGCTCGATGAGGGGGTAGCACAGGGTGCACTTCTCGGCCTTGTTCGTCTTGTGGTTGAAGTACACCTTCTTGTAGGGGCACGCGGAGACGCACATGCGCCAGCCGCGGCAGTCGTCCTGGTCGACGAGCACGATGCCGTCTTCCTCACGCTTGTACATCGCGCCGGAGGGGCACGCGGAGACGCAGGAGGGGTTGAGGCAGTGCTCGCAGATGCGCGGCAGGTAGAACATGAAAGTGTTCTCGAACTCCATCTTCACGTGGTCGCTCATGTGGGCGAGGATGGGGTCGTTGTGCGCGGTCTCCTGAGAGCCGCCAAGGTTGTCGTCCCAGTTGCCGGACCACTTGATGTCCATGTTCTTGCCGGTGATCAGGGACTTGGGGCGTGCGACGGGGCCGTACTTCGTCTGCGGCGCGTTCGTGAGCATGTCGTAGTCGTAGGTCCACGGCTCGTAGTAGTCGTCGATTGTCGGCAGGTCGGTGTTGGCGAAGATGCCCGCGAGCTTCTTCAGCCGACCGCCCGACTTCAGCTTGAGGCGGCCGCGCTTGTTCCGCACCCATCCGCCGTTCCACTTCTCCTGGTCCTCGTATTGGCGCGGGTAGCCGAGTCCGGGGCGAGTCTCAACGTTGTTGAACCACACGTACTCCATGCCGTCACGGTTGGTCCACACCTGCTTGCAGGTGACCGAGCAGGTGTGGCACCCGATGCACTTGTCGAGGTTCATCACCATCGACATCTGAGCCATGACACGCATCAGTACTCCACCTCCTGGCTGCGGCGACGGATCACGGTGACCTCGTCACGCTGGTTCCCGGTCGGGCCGAGATAGTTGAACGCGAACGACAGCTGGGCGTAGCCACCGATGAGGTGGCTGGGTTTCATGAGGATGCGGGTGAGCGAGTTGTGCGTTCCGCCGCGCATTCCGGATGTCTCCGCGAGCGGCACGTTGATCGTGCGGTCCTTCGCGTGGTACATGTACACGGTGCCCTCCGGCATCCGGTGCGACA
>DAOMOV010000120.1:4199-6065 GCA_035444505.1 Terrimesophilobacter sp. | reverse complement strand
GAGACGACGAGCAGCAGCGCAGACCGGATCGCCAACTCGGGGCGGAGCGTGAACGCGAGCCGCCCCAGGAGCGGCATGCCGGCGACGACATCGAGTGACGCGCCCCACGCTCCAATGGAGTTGTCGAGGGGTTCAGATCGCTGGTTGATGCGGGCACGGATGCGTTCCGCCTGGTTGACGGCGCCGGTGAGGTCGAAACGACGGTAGGAGAGGTGCTCGCCGCGTCTCACCGCGATGAGGGCCAGCTCGTCGGCGGAGTGGGCGAGCTGTTCCGCTTCGGCGAATGATTCGTCGGCGGCGTCGAGGTCGCCGAGCAGTGACTGGGTCGAGGCGAGTGTGGTGAGAGCACTGCAACGATTCGCGGGGTCGGCATTCTGGGCGAGGAGGGTCTTGGCGAGTTCCGCGGCGAGGGTGAGGTCTCCGGTTCCGTACGCGTAGGTGGTGGCCCAGGCGAGTTCCTTGATGGGGGGCGTCGCGGATTTCTGCTCGATGCGCACCGCAAGGAGGCGGTTCCGGTCTGTTCCTGTGCTGCGGAGTCGTCTCGCCGCATCGGCGAAGTCTGCGGGCGATTCGGGGTTCCGCTCGAGGCTTTCGGCGATGAGCGGGTGGGCGAGCCTGCAGCGGTCACTGCCGAGTTCGGTGGTGATGAGTCCGCGACTCTCGAGAGCGGCGAGATGCTGTTCCTCCGCCGGGTTCTCGGCGAGAACTCGCCTCGAGACCGGTTGCAGGAGTGCCGCGAGCCTGAGTACTCGCCGCTGCTCGGGGGTGAGCTCCGACATCCGCGCGGTCACGGCGTCGACAAGATCGGTGGGCGCGTCGCCCTCGTCAATGTGCACGGTATCGCCGGTGACGCCGACGCGGCCGGTGCGTTCGGCACGTTCGACAAGAACCCGCAGGTAGAGCGGATTTCCCGAGGTGCGTTCCGTGAGACGTTTGACGTCGGAGTAGGCGACGTGGTTTCGGAATCGTTCATCGAGGAGTTCACCGACCTGTTCGAGCCTGAGCCCTGCGAGATCGTGCCGTTCAGTGAGACCCTCGTCGACCATGCGCTGGATGGGAGCGGGGAGTCGCTCACCGAGTCGCGCCGTCGCGACTGTGGGCACACCGAACCCGCGCACGAGCTGGTAGATGGCGGCGGCCGAGACGTCGTCGAGCCGCGGGATGTCGTCGACGAGAAGCAGGAAACGGTCGGCGGCGCTTCCGACAGCGGCGACGAGGGCTGGCACGGCACGTTCAGGCTCAGTAGGAAGACCCAGTTGGCCGAGAACCGGACCGAGTGCCCCGAGCGGCACACCGGCGAGTTCGGCGAGCGCGATCGCCCGAAGCACGGTACGGTGTTCACTCGCGTCGGCGACGGCGGTGGCGAGAACGGTCTTGCCGATTCCTGCTGGCCCGACGACGAGTTGTACGCGTGGCGGCTGCCGTTCGAGCCCGCGCGTGATCGCGGCGGCTTCGCTCGTGCGCGGGATGAGCGGCCACTCCCGTTGGGGCGCCGCCTCGGTGATGATCATCACGTCTCTGATCGTAGCGACGGAGACTACGTAGTTCTTACCTATTGATAACAAACCTGGTCGGGCAGGCTTGAACCCGGGTTCGGTTCCGGATGCCGCGTTAACGCACACCAGCGTGGCCGCCGCACCCGAGCAAAGGTCGGAGAGCGCCTAGGCGCGTCTGCGCATCATCACCACCACGATCGTGATGATGATGGCCACGAGCAGCAGCCCGGCGACAAGCCACACCCACAGCGGCACGCCGGAGTCGTCGCCCTCGAGCTCCAGCGCGGTGTCGACCGGGGCGGCCGGCTCCGTGTCTGCGCACGCGGCATCGAGAGACACGATGAACGTCACCGGGTCGAGGCTCTCACCC
>DAOMOV010000120.1:0-4189 GCA_035444505.1 Terrimesophilobacter sp. | reverse complement strand
AGGTGCCGAACGCGCCGGCACCCTCCACGGTGAGTGTCGCCTCCGCCGCGTCAAGCGTGACCTCGCCACCGGCGACGGCCGCGTCGGCGAGTGAGAACTGCGCGAATCGCACGCCGGAACTGTTCACCGCCGTGCCGCCCTGGGTCTCGCCCGTGACATCGAACACGAGGTAGCCGGTGTCACCGACGAGCTCCACCCGCGCGTTCGACAGCGTTGTGTCGAGCGCCCCATCGTGGCCGTGGAAGTTCAGCTCGCCCGGGAACGCGACCGTGCCGGTCAGGGTCTCAGGGTCGATCGCGCCGGTCGCGTCACTCCAGACGAACTCGGGGAACTCGTACTCCACGTCGCTGAGGTTCCAGCCGCCCTGGGCGATCCCCTCCACGTAGACGCGGAACGACTCCTTGAAGCCCCAGTTCAGCGTTGCACCCTGCACCGTGCAGGTGCCGATCGCGGTGACGACGGTGCGCTGCAGCGTGAACACCGCACCGCGGTCCACCGAACCCTGGAAGGTGATCGTGTGCTCGCCGTCGGCGAGGGTCTCGGGGAGGAGGCCCGTCCAGGTCGCGGTTCCCGAGGCA
Organism: Terrimesophilobacter sp.; assembly: GCA_035444505.1. Lineage (GTDB taxonomy): Bacteria > Actinomycetota > Actinomycetes > Actinomycetales > Microbacteriaceae > Terrimesophilobacter. The sequence continues at coordinate 3,611 of DAOMOV010000120.1, read as the reverse complement.
TCCGCCTGCGTCGTGCCCAGCAGAATCGGCTTCGAGTACACGACCACCTGGATGCCGGACTCGTTCGGCTGGAACCCGTCAGCGGTGAACGTCACTTGCTCGCCCGCGTTGATGGCGGCGCGGGTCTCGTCGTCAAGGTCGATGCCCGTGCTCGCCGGGGGCGTGTCGGGAATCTCGTCGTCGCCTTCAGGCGCCGAGGCGACCGTTCCGGTCAAACCCGCAGGGGCCGCAGCGGCAGAACCGATCGTGAAGGTCACCGGGGCCAGGCCGCTCGAGGGCTCCGTGCCCTGGAACACCTGGCTGAGACCAGCCGCCGTCAACGTCGCCGGGGTACCCGCGTAGGTGACCGCACCGTTCGAGGTCGACTTGGCTGCCGCCCCCAGGTTCAGTGTGGCGAGGGCCACGCGGGATCCGCCGCTGGCTACCGTCAGCGTTGCCGACGAGGCCGAGTGGACGGTGATCTGCGGGTTGCTGATCGTCACGTCCAGCGCCCCACCGTGACCGGTGAACCGCACCACACCGAGGTAGTTGACGGTTCCGGTACCGGTCGACGCATCGAACGTGGATGACGACTGCCCGAACTGGAACAGCCCACCCGACTGGGTCGCCCCGCCCGTGACGATGATGGATCCGCCCGCACCCCCGGTGATGTAGTTCACGAAGGATGTCGAGATGCCCCACCGCAGTGACCCACCGGGGACCGGTGTCGGCGTAACCGGGGGCTCGGGCTCGGTCACCACGTTGAAGGTGATGGGGGTGAAGGTGGAGAACAGTGCGTAGGTCGAACCTGAACCCGCGAAGGTGCGGATACCGTACTGAGCCCCAGCCGGAGCACCCTCGATCAGTCGAGGCGTCAACTCCGCAGTGAACCCACCATCAACGATGCCCACCGCAGCCGGACCCAGATCAGCAACATCCTCCGGAGACACCGCCCACTTCGTGGTGGCAACATCATCGGAACCCAACGACTTCCACTCACCCTCGGCGTAGTAACCAAACTGCACATAAGCACCACCGAACTTGCCCATCAACGGAGGACGCGTCCCATTCGTCGCCGAAGGATTCGGCACAAAACCACTACCGGTAACCGTCACCACCTCACCCGCAACAGCAAGACCAGACGTCTTCGACACCGACACCACCGGAACATTGAAGGTGATGGGGGTGAAGGTGGAGAACAGTGCGTAGGTCGAACCTGAACCCGCGAAGGTGCGGATACCGTACTGAGCCCCAGCCGGAGCACCCTCGATCAGTCGAGGCGTCAACTCCGCAGTGAACCCACCATCAACGATGCCCACCGCAGCCGGACCCAGATCAGCAACATCCTCCGGAGACACCGCCCACTTCGTGGTGGCAACATCATCGGAACCCAACGACTTCCACTCACCCTCGGCGTAGTAACCAAACTGCACATAAGCACCACCGAACTTGCCCATCAACGGAGGACGCGTCCCATTCGTCGCCGAAGGATTCGGCACAAAACCACTACCGGTAACCGTCACCACCTCACCCGCAACAGCAAGACCAGACGTCTTCGACACCGACACCACCGGTGTAGGCAGCGGCGGCGCGGGTGGGAAGATCGCGTCCCACTGCTCGGTGCTGATCGTCACATCGGCGCGCGTGTAGATCGTGGTCGAGTTGGGCTGGCTTCTCGTCTGCCAGACGATGACCTCGTAGGTGGAGGTGCGGTCGAGGTCGCCCGCCGCGGCATTGAGTGTGACAGTGGCAATCTCACCACCCACAATCGACACCTCCTCAGTTACCACGTACACACTGCTTCCTTCGGTGCCCTTGATCTGGAGCGCCACGTAGGCAGCGTCGACCTCGTCGGGAAGCCCGCTCGCGGTGACCTGCACGGTGAGACCAGTGGTGGTCGCGCTCGTCACGGTGGGAGTGACCGTGCCGACCGCGAATGCGGGGCTGGCCGTGACGATCCCGGCGGTGGCCAAGAGGAGCGCCGCGAGCGCGGCGACGAAGGTACGGAAACGATGAACCGCGGATGCGGTGGTTGCGTGAGCGTTCACAGTTTTCTTTTCCGGCTCCACGGCACGCACAGGATGCGTCCGGTGGGCGCCACGATGCGATGATTGGACGGAACTCGGTCAGCAAGGTTAGGCTTAGCTAACTTCCTGTGCGACGCTAAACCACAGGACATGCCAAAGTCAAGTTTTAGGTTAGCCTTACCTAATGCATCGTCCCACCGCCCTGCTCACCACGGTCGTTCTCGTCGCCGCCCTCAGCGCCTGCGCGAGCGTTCAGGCAGCGCCGCAAGGCCCCGCCTCACCACCGGCTACCGAGCAGCCCACGGCGAGCGCGACATCCTGCACCGCCACTGGCGCCCCCCTCACCGAACTCGAACTCGCCAGCGAAGGTGACGTGCGCGACACCGTTGGACCCAGCACCGCGTGCCTGCCCGATCACACCATCGAACCCGTCACCGATGCGACAGCACCGCAACTGCCGGTCACCCTGACCGACGCCGAAGACCGCACGGTGACGGTGACCGACGTGAGCCGCATCCTGCCGATCGACATCTCGGGCACGATAGCCGCAACCGTGTTCGGGCTCGGCCTCGGCGACCAGGTCGTCGGGCGCGACAGCTCCACCGCGTTCAGCGGCACCGAGAACCTGCCCGTCGTCACCAAGTCGGGCCACACGCTCAACGCCGAGGCGATACTCGAGCTGGCGCCCACAGTGGTGCTCACCGACACCACCATCGGGCCGAAAGAGGTGCGACAGCAGCTGCGCGACGCGGGCATCACCGTCGTCGTCATCTCCAGCGAGCGCCGCCTCGACACAGCCAGCGACCTCATCGATGAGATCGCCACCGCCCTGGGCGTGCCCACCCGCGGCGATGCGCTCAGCTCACGACTCGACACCGAGCTCGCCGCCGTCGCCCGCGAAGTCGCCGCCGTCACGCCGACAGGCCCGGCAGACCGGGCACGGATGCTGTTCCTCTACGTGCGCGGCAACGCCAACGTATACTACATCTTCGGCCGCGACTCCGGAGCGGACTCCCTGATCGACGCGGTCGGCGGCGTCGACGTCGCCACCGAGATCGGCTGGGAGGGCATGAAGCCGATGACCGCCGAAGCCCTCGTCGCCGCGCAGCCCGACGTCATCGTCATGATGACGGCAGGGCTCGAATCGATGGGCGGCGTCGATGGGCTGCTCGAGAAGCTTCCCGCCATCGCGCAGACCCGAGCGGGCGAGAACCGCCGCATCATCGATATGGAAGACAGCGAGATACTGAGCTTCGGCCCCCGCACGCCACACATCGTTCGCGCCCTCGCGGTCGCACTGTACACGCCCGGCGTCGAGTCCGCGCCGTGACCGCGGTGGGCGCCGACACCGCCACCGCGGTGCAGAACGCCGTGCGTCCACGACGCAGGTGGTCCCGTTTCGCCGCGCTGTCAGCCATGCTCACCATCGCCCTCGCCGTGACCTGCATTTTCTCCCTCGGTCTCGGCCAGTACGCTCTCTCCCCCACCCAGATCGTCGGCATCCTGCTCGACGCTCTCGGCGTGCACACCGCGTGGGCGCCGACCCAGGCGACGGATGCGGGGGTGCTGCTCAGCATCCGGCTGCCCCGACTCACCCCGGGGCTC
>DAOMOV010000119.1:0-6095 GCA_035444505.1 Terrimesophilobacter sp. | reverse complement strand
TGCTCGACCACCTTCGTCGCGATACCCCCTGGCGGCCCGGGGTGCTCGACCTCATCGACTCCCTGAACAGCGCCGGCATCCCCAGCGTCATCGTCACCATGTCGCTGCGTCCCGCCGCCACCTTCATCGCCGAGAAACTCGGTATCCGCCACATCATCTCCGGCAGTGATGTCACCAACGAAAAGCCCCACCCCGAGGCCTACCTTCTCGGCGCAGCTCTCGCCGCAGCCGACGCCGAAAGCTGCGTCGCCATCGAAGACTCACTCAACGGACTCGCCTCTGCCGTCGCGTCCGGTGCCCGAACCCTCGCCGTACCCTCCCACCAGCACCTCCCCGAAAGCCCGGATTACACCCTCTGGCCCACACTCGCCGGTCGCACCACAGACGACATCATCGGGCTCTACCGAGAGCGGAAAGCCGCCTGATGGCCCAGCGCAGACAGTCCGGCCCCTTGCAGATCGGCGACCGTGTACAGCTCACCGGGCCCAAAGGACGCCGCAACACCATCACCCTGGAGACCGGGGGAGAGTTCCACACCCACCGCGGCGTCGTGCCCCACAGCGCCATAATCGGTCAGCCCGACGGCAGCGTCGTCGTGAGCACCACCGACGAGCAGTACCTCGCCCTCCGCCCCCTTCTCACCGACTTCGTCATGTCCATGCCTCGCGGCGCCACCATTGTCTACCCCAAAGATGCGGCCCAGATCATCAGCATGGGCGACATCTACCCCGGCGCCCGCGTCGTCGAAGCCGGGGTCGGCTCCGGCGCGCTCAGCCTCTCCCTCCTCCGCGCTATCGGCCCGACCGGGCAGCTCCACTCCTTCGAGCGCCGCGACGAATTCGCCACCATCGCCACCGCGAACGTCACCACGTTCCTCGGAGAAGTGCCCGACAACTGGAGCGTCACCATTGGTGACCTCGCCGACGAACTCGCTCAATTCGAACCCGCCATCGTCGACCGCATCGTGCTTGACATGCTCGCGCCCTGGGAATGCCTCGAGGCCAGTGCGCACGCCCTCACTCCCGGCGGCGTCATCACCATCTATGTCGCCACCGTCACCCAACTCAGCCGTGTCGCCGAAGACCTTCGTCACCTCGGCGGTTTCACAAGCCCCCAGTCCACCGAAACCCTCGTTCGCGGGTGGCACGTCGAAGGACTCGCCGTGCGCCCCGACCACCGCATGGTCGCCCACACCGGCTTCCTCCTCACCGCACGCAAGCTCGCCCCCGACACCACGCTTCCCCAGTTCAAACGCAAGGCCAAACCCGAATTCGCCGACGCCGACGTCGAAGCGTGGACCCCCGGCGCACTCGGACAACGCGCCGCCACCGACAAGAAACTCCGCAAAGCCAAGCGCGACGCCGAAAGCATTGCCCGCCGCAGCCAATCCGACGACTCCGCCTAGAATCAAGAACGTTGTGACACCATCGAAACGAGGATCCGTGCGCACCATCCCCGCACTCGCCCTGAGCTCCATCGTGCTCGCCACCCTCACCGCCTGCACCGGGGGCCCCTTCACTGCGGGCTGCGCGCCCCTCGTCAGCGGGGGAGCAGCATCCGCCCTCGTCGACGCCCCCGGCGACATCGGCAGCGCACCCATTGTCGACTTCCCCACCCCCATCATCAGTGATGGCATCGAAACCGACACCATCATCCACGGCGACGGTCGCACCGTGAACGCCGGTGACACCGTCACGATCAAATACTCCCTCTACAACGGCGCAACCGGTCAGGGCCTCGGCTCCAGCGGGTACGCTCACGACGGCGACCTGCTCACCCTCGGCTCGGCCAACGCCGCTGATGTCGTCTCTGATTCCCTCGAATGCGTCACCGTCGGCTCGCGCATCGCCATCGTCGCCAGTGCCCTGGCGGTGCACGGCGGACAAGGAGACGCCAGCATCGGCGTCGGACCGAACGACTCCATCGTCTATGTCATCGACGTGGTCGACGCCTATCCCAACCAGGCGAACGGCGCCCCCCAACCCGCTCAAGCAGGCATGCCCTCCGTTGTGACCGCACCGGGAGGCGCCCCCGGCATCAGCATTCCCCGGCTCGCCGCACCCGTCGAGGTCGCCGTCGCGCAGCTCAAGATCGGCAGCGGCAACGAACTCACAGCAGGGGATCGCGTGCTCGCCAAGTTCACCTCCGTCAACTGGGACACCGGCACCGTCGTCGACTCCACCTGGACCACCGGGCGAGCGACCATTATTCCGCTCAGCGACGGCGGCTCCGTGCCGCAACCTGTCGTCGACGCCCTCACCGGCAGCACCGTCGACTCCCAAGTGCTCGTCGTCATCCCCGCCGGAGACACCAGCGCCAACACCCTCGTCTACGTGGTCGACGTCCTGGGGATCCTCCCCGCCACCGACTAGAACCCACGCCAAGGAGACCCGTGGCACACAGGAAGGCCATCCCCGCCGAGGAGCGCCTCTTCAGTCTTGTGCTCGCCCTCCTCGAAACCGACATCGGGCTCACCAAACACGACATCCTCTCCACCGTGCGCGGCTACGCGGAGCGCTACAACGACGGAGGCGACAACGGCAACCTCGAACGCCAATTCGAGCGCGACAAAGACGACATCCGCGAGCTCGGTGTACCCCTCGAAACCATCGAAAGCCCCGGCGAAGTCGGCAACAACCAGCTCCTGCGCTACCGCATCCCGCGCGAAGGCTACGAACTTCCCAGCGATATCCAGTTCACCCCCGAAGAAGCCGCCCTCCTCAGCCTCGCCGCCGTCGTCTGGCGCGAAGGAGAGTTCTCCGCCGAGTCCAGCCGCGCACTCCTCAAGCTCCGCGGCCTCGGCGCCACCACCAACGAACCCGTGCTCGGCTACGTACCCCGGCTCCGCGCCCGCGACCACGCCTTCGAACCCCTGCGCAGCGCCATCGAACGACACCGACAAGTGAGCTTCGACTATCTCAAACCCGGCCAGCTCACCCCGACCACCCGCACCGTCGAGCCCCTCGCGCTCTTCCTCTTCCAAGGCCGGTGGCACTGCTACAGCAACGACCCCGCCACCGGCATCCGCAAGACCTTTCTGCTGCGCCGCATCGTCAGCATTATCGAGACCAGCACCACCACCTTCACCGCGCCCGACGGCGACCTCGCCGCCGAAGGCCTCGCCGAGCTCCTCGAGCTCTGGCAGCAGCGAACCGCCCGCATCAGCGTCGAAGCAGGCACCGACTCCGATCTGCGCCTGCGCAAACGACGCGACACCGAAGTACACGGCACCGAATTCACCCTCCACTACGTCGACATCGACCTCCTCGCCGACGAACTCACCGCCTACGGGCCCGAAGTGCGAGTACTCGAACCCGCCGAGCTCGCCACCCGCGTGCACGACCGACTGCGCAGCATCGCGGATGCCCACGGTGCCGCATCTGGGACCGCGAAAGGGATCACAGATGGCTGAGAAACGCCGCCCCCCGCATGTGCGCGACCGGCTCACCTTCCTCCTCACCCTCGTGCCCTACCTCATCGACCACGACCGCGTCAGCGTCACCGACGTTGCCGCCCACTTCGAGGTCACCCCCGACGACGTGCGCGCCGCCGTCACCCTCATCGCTATGTCGGGCATCCCCGGAGAAACCGGCACCTATCAGCACGACGACCTCTTCGACATCGCCTGGGACGACTTCAACGAAAACGACGAAATCGTCCTCACCCACCTCATCGCCATCGACGACGCCCCACGCTTCTCCGGTCGAGAAACCGCCGCGCTCATCGCCGCACTCCAGTACCTGTCCGCCCTACCCGAAACCCGCGACACCGCCGCCCTCCACACCCTCATGGCCAAACTCGCCCGAAGCGCCAACACCGCAGCGACCACCCCCGTCGCCATTGAAGCCGCCGAAACCGACGGCGTGCTCGCCGACATCCGCGACGCCCTCTCCTGGGGAGTGCAGCTCGAACTCAGCTACAGCAACGCCGAAGGCCGCCACGAACGACGCCGCGTCGACCCCATCCGCATCGAATCCATCGACACCGACTGGTACCTGCGCGGCTGGTGCCACCTCAGGCAAGCACTTCGCACGTTTCGCCTCGACCGCATCAGCGACCTCGTCGTCACCGAGGAACCCGTCAGCGGGGCTGCGAGCAGCGACAGCATCCCCGACACCCTCTTCGAAGGCTCACCCGACGACACCCTGGTCACGCTCGACGTCGTCCCCGCCGCGATCGGCGTCATCACCGACTACCTGCCCCCCGCCGCAACCATCGACACCGTCGGAGATCTGCGCCGCGTCGGCATCCGCGTCTCCCACTTCCACGGGCTCAAGCGCCTCGTCGCAGGTCACCCCGGCATGATCACCGTCGTGGAACCCCCCGAAGCACGAGCCGCCGTCGCCGGCTGGGCCCACGCCGGTGCAGCGCGATACGACGGCAACTGAAAAGCGCACCAGCAATCAGGCCGCGCGAGTTAGACTGAGCGCCACGGCAAATCACAACCCAAAGGACGTGCCCCAATGCTTGGAAATCTCGGTGGCTGGACCGCCATCATCATTCTCGTTGTCATCCTGCTGCTGTTTGGCGCGACCAAGCTGCCCGCCCTCGCCAAGAGTGTCGGCCAGTCCGCGAAGATCTTCAAGAAGGAAATGGCTCCCGAGGGTGAGTCAAAGGCGGCAGACGAGAAGTCCACGGACTCCGCCACACAGCAATAGGCCGTGGCTGCTCGCTCCACGAAGCGAGGTGCCAACCCCGAACGGAAGATGAGCCTCGGCCAGCACCTCGTCGAACTGCGCAAGAGGCTCATGTGGGCCGGGATCGCTCTCCTGTTGGGGGCGGTCGCTGGATGGTTCATCGCCGCACCCATCTGGCAACTTCTGCAGCAACCGATCGAGCGCGTCGCCGAGGCCTACGGTCGCGAAGCGCAACTCGTCTTTCCGACCATCACCTCGTCGTTCGACCTGCAGATGCAGATCGCTATCTATGTCGGAATCTTCATCTCAAGCCCGGTCTGGATGTATCAGATCTTCGCCTTCATCGTGCCCGGGCTCAAACGGCGCGAGAAGCGCTACGTGTTCGGATTCTTCTTCTCCGCCGTACCCCTTTTCATCGCTGGCTGCGCCGCCGGCTGGTACGTCATGCCCAACATTGTCACCCTGCTTGCGGGCTTCGCCGCTGAGGGCACCGCATCGCTGTACGCGGCGAAAGAATACCTGCACTTCGTCGTGCGTCTCATGCTCGCCGTCGGCGTCGGCTTCGTGCTGCCCGTGTTCCTCGTCATCCTCAACTTCATGGGCGTCATCTCTGCGAAAGGACTGCTCGCGGGGTGGCGGTGGGCCATTCTGCTCATCACCCTCTTCACGGCGATCACCACGCCCGCCGCAGACGTGTTCTCCATGTTCCTGCTCGCGGTGCCCATGGTCGCGCTGTACTTCGCCGCAGTCGGGGTCGCTTTCTGGCACGACCGCATCGCCGCGCGCAGGCTCAAGAAACTTGAGGCTGAGCTCGGCGAACCGAGCACGGCATGAGTCTCGCCGCGTTCCAATCGCGACTCGACTTTGCCCTCGACCCGTTCCAGCTCTCCGCGTGCCAAGCACTCGACGAGGGCAGGGGAGTGCTTGTCGCCGCCCCCACCGGGGCAGGCAAGACCGTCGTGGCTGAATACGCGGTGCACCTGGCCATGTCAACCAAGAAGGCGAAGGTCTTCTACACGGCCCCCATCAAGGCCCTGAGCAACCAGAAGTTTCAAGAACTCGTCGAAGTGTACGGGCCGGATGCCGTCGGCCTCCTGACCGGGGACACCAACATCAATTCGCGCGCCCGCATCGTCGTCATGACGACCGAGGTGCTGCGCAACATGCTCTACGCCGACTCGGACCTCCTGCCGGGGCTCCAGTTCGTCATCATGGACGAAGTGCACTACCTCGCCGACCGTTTTCGCGGGGCCGTGTGGGAAGAGATCATCATCCACCTGCCCGACACCGTGCGACTCGTCTCCCTCAGCGCCACCGTCTCCAATGCGGAAGAATTCGGTGACTGGCTGCAGACCGTGCGGGGCGACACCGCCGTCATCGTCTCCGAAGACCGTCCCGTGCCACTCGAGCAGCACATTCTCATGCGCTCCCGCCTCATCGACCTCTTCGACACCGCGA
>DAOMOV010000118.1:0-6147 GCA_035444505.1 Terrimesophilobacter sp. | reverse complement strand
ATGACCATGTCGATCTCGTCGGCACCCGCAGCGACCGCATCGCGCGTGTCGGCGAGCTTCACGTCGAGCGAGGCGCGCCCGCTCGGGAACGCCGTCGCCACCGCGGCCACCTGAATGCCGTGCGTGCCGCCCGCAGCGTGGGCCGCACCGAGCGCGGCGACCGCGTGCGGCACCATGTCGCCGTACACGCACACCGCCGCCACGCGGGGTGTGGACTGGTCAGTCGGGTCGGGGTTCATCGCCTTTGCGACGAGCGAGTGCACCTTGCCGGGAGTGTCTGCACCTTCGAGCGTGGTGAGGTCGATGAGGCGAATGATGGTGTCGAGCGCCCACTGCTTCGACGACGTCTTGATCGAGCGCGTTGCGAGCGCCGCGGCGCGTGCCTCCAAACCGACCGCGTCCACACCGGAGAGTCCCTCCAGGTGCAGGCGGAGGCTCTTCTCGGTGAGGTCGTTCCCGATGAGCTGCAGCGCCCGCTCGGCGGGAGCAAGAGCGACGGGGTGTTCGAGGGTCATGATTCCTCCAGTGCGCGTTCTTCCAAAAGTGTGCGAGCCATGGTCTCATCGGTGACGAGAACGCTGCACAGTCCGTTCGTGACGACCGCGCGGGTCACCGGCAGCTTCGCTTCGCCCGAAACGACAAGAATCGCGGTCTCAGCATCGCGGAGTCGGTTCAGATCCAACCCCACCGTGCGTTCATCAAGTCCCGGATCAACCGGGTTCCCGTTCGCGTCGATGTAGCGACCCAGCACGTCACCCACGGCACCCTTGCGCACGAGCTCGGCCACATCATCCGGAGCCAGATAGCCACTCGAGATGAGCACGCTCGAGTCGTCGGCAACGCCCGCACTGTACAGGTATGCGTCAGCCGTCGTCGCACTCTCGAGCACGCCCGCGACGGTGCGGTCGGCCTCAATGGCGAGGCGCGTCTCCCTGCGCTCAAGAATCGCGGGGCTCGGCAGCAGAACCGCCTGCCCTGCCCCCTTGTGGGCGATTCGTGCCGCCGTCGTCGCCGCCATGCCGGGGCGCTGGTTCAGGCTCACGCCCCCGTTGATCTGCACGACGGTCACGCCACGGGTCCACCCGTTGGGCAGTCGGTCTGCGACGTCGTCCAGGGTGCGGCCCCACGAGATTCCTAGAGTCTTCGGCACAGGACGCAGCGCCGTGAGGTAGTCGGCCGCGGCAATGGCAACGCGGGATTTCTCGTCCTCCCCCGTCGGTACCACGATCGCATCGGCAAGCCCGAACTGTTCCTTCAGCTCGCGTTCGACCGTGAGCCTGCGGGCGCGCGGGTGCACGATCTCGATGCGCACGATGCCGCGCTCACGGGCCTGACCCAGCAGGCGCCCGACCTTCCAGCGGGTCACACCCAGCAGCGCGCCGATCTCGTCCTGCGTCTTGTCCTCGTCGTAGTAGAGCTCGGCGATGCGCACGGTGAGCAGCTCTGTGCTTTCACGCGACGCCATGACGCCCCCTCTCGCCTTCAAGGGTAGGCCCGCAATCCACCAGAATCAACATTCGCACTAGCAATTGCTCAAAAGAGCACGTTGGCAGCATGGCAACAACCACCTGCGCTCAGGTGAGCGATAGACCAGCGCCCGATAAGCAGCGAGCGATGCCGCTACAGCCCCAGCAGCACCCTCACCCGCGCGACGTCCCGCGCAATCGCCGCCGTGAGCTCATCCAGGCTGTCAAACTTCTCCATGCCCCGCACCCGGTCGGCGAACTGCACCTCCACCGTCTTGTCGTAGAGGTCCAGCTCGCGGTCGAGAACGTGCGCCTCCACCTGCTTCTGCGGCACGCCCTCGAACGTCGGGTTGTTCCCCACCGAGATCGCCGCAGGCATCCGCTCACCCCCCACAAGAACCCACCCGGCATAGACACCATCGGCCGGGATGAAACCCTCGTGCTCCGGCGAGAGGTTCGCCGTCGGAAACCCCAGCGCATGACCCCGCTTCGCCCCGTGCACCACAACACCGCGAACCGAGGCAAGGCGGCCAAGCAACACCGCCGCCTCCCGCACCTCCCCCTCATCCAGCAGCGCTCGAATGCGCGTCGACGACACCCGCTCCGCCGAATCGACCGCAACGGGGTCCACCACCACAACCTCAAAACCGTGCACCGCGCCCAGCCGCTCCAGATCGGCGACAGTGCCCTTCGCGCCCGCACCGAACCGGTAGTCCACACCCACAACGAGCACCCGAGTCGCGAGAGCCTCCACCAGCACCGAGAGCACAAAATCATCCGGTGCCTGCTGACTGAACTCTCGCGTGAACTCCAGCATCACCGTGCGGTCAACACCCGCCTCCGAGAGCAGCTCCAGCTTCTGCTCGTTGCTCACCAGAGCGAGCGGACACGCCTCGGGTCGAAGCAGGGCGAACGGATGCCGGTCAAACGTCAGCACCGTCGACACCAGACCCCGCTTCGCTGCGACCTCATTCACGAGCTCCACCATGCGCCGGTGACCCAGGTGCATCCCGTCGAACTTGCCTATCGTCACCGCGGACCCGCTCGGGTTCGTGGGCAGCTCCTCAAGGCTCGTGAACAGTTTCACCTCACGACACCTCCCGCACGTTGCGGCGGGACCACAACCAGCACAGCCCCAGCACCGGAAGCACCAAGGGGATGAGCACATAGCCAATGCCGAAACCCGACCACACCGTCGCATCCGGGAACAACTCGGGCGTCACCACACTCAAGGTGCCGACAATGAGAACCCCCACAAGCTCGAAGCTCACCGCCGCCCACGCCACCGCACGCCACCGCGCACCCGGCATCACCAGCGCAATCGTCGCCACCACATACACCACCGCGGCGAGCGCCGACAGCGAATACGCGAGCGGCGCCTCATCGAACCGAGTCGCCACCTGGTATCCTGACCGCCCCAGCGCCGCGAGCGCAAGAATGCCGTACACGACAATGAGGATGCGACCAGCGCCGAGGCGGCGGGGATCGTCAGAACTGGACATCGCTTCAAGAGTAAGCGATCACGACACGCTGCCCGCACCGACGACCACGCCACGGTCTGAGCACCACTGCTCACCGCACACAGCGCATACCAGAAATCACCGACGACCACTAGTGACGCGAACGCCCCCTGACCACTACGGTTGAGCAAACCGTGTGACAAAGTTCGCGCGAAGAAACAACCCTAAGGAGAATCAATGGCGCTTCCCTGGAAGTTGCATGGGGACGGAAAAGACGTCAAACCCGACGAAATCATCCTCCCCGAAGAACGCCTGTCGTGGTTCAGAACCATCGGCTTCGGCGGTCAGCACGTCGTCGCAATGTTCGGCGCAACGTTCTTGGTGCCGATCATCACCGGGTTCCCACCCGCCACCACCCTGCTGTTCTCGGGAATCGGAACACTGCTGTTCCTCATCATCACCGCGAACCGCCTGCCGAGCTACCTGGGCTCCTCCTTCGCGTTCATCGCGCCCATCCTCGCCGCCAGCGCAGCGGGCGGGCAGGGAGTCGCCCTGGGTGGCGTCATCATCACCGGTGCGCTGCTCGCCATCGTCGGCATCATCGTTCACTTCTCGGGAACCGGGTGGATCAACGCCCTGCTGCCCGCGGTCGTGAGCGGTTCCATTGTCGCCCTCATCGGCTTCGCGCTCGCACCCGTCGCAGGGTCGAACTTCGCCGCGTCACCGTGGATCGCCCTCATCACCCTGTTCGCCGTCATCCTCTGTGCTGTCGTCTTCAAGGGAATCCTCGGCAGGCTGTCGATCCTCATCGGTGTCGCCGCCGGCTACGTTGCCGCCGTCATCGCCGGTGAGGTCAACTTCGACCGAGTCGCCGACGCCGCGTGGGTCGGGCTCCCCGAGTTCACGACACCGGTGTGGGACGCGCAGTACCTGCCGATCTACCTCATGTTCCTACCCGTCGTACTCGCCCTCGTGGCTGAGAACGTCGGACACATCAAGGGCGTCGGGCAGCTCATCAACCGCGACCTCGACCCCCTCACGGGGCGCGCACTGTTCGCTGATGGTGCCGCGACCGTGATCGCCGGCTTCGGTGGCGGTTCACCCACCACCACCTACGGCGAGAACATCGGCGTCATGGCCGCCACCAAGGTGTTCTCGACCGCCGCGTACTGGGTTGCTGGCATCGTGGCCATACTGCTGGGGCTCTCACCCAAGGTCGGCGAGATCATCAACACGATCCCGCCCGGAGTGATCGGCGGTGTCACCACAGCCCTGTACGGCCTCATCGGCATCATCGGTGTGCGCATCTGGGTGGAGAACAAGGTCGACTTCGCTCGCCCGAAGAACCAGATGACGGCCGGTGTCGCGCTCGTCATGGGTATCGCCAACTACACGCTCGCGTTCGGTGAGGTGAAGTTCGAGGGCATCATCCTCGGTACCGTTGCCGCCGTCGTCGTGTACCACCTCATGAACGTCATCGAGAAGCTGCGGGGCACAGGAGGGGACTCAAGGCCACCCGTAGCGTTGGCTGAGACAAAGACCGAGTAGCACCAGCGCGCACGACAGTGCGCCCGTTGGTGGTCAATGCGCCGGTTGCAGCAGGCGCATTGACCACCATGCTCAGCATCGTTTGAGAGCGAGGATCGGCGAGGTCAGGCGAACCAGATCGAGAGCATGCGGATGAGCATCACCGCGATCGCCAGGTTCGCGACGCCGAGCACCACGTTGCTCCAGTTCGACCTGTCGGTGAGCGCCCAGAACCCCGCAAGCGGCAGCATGACGATCGCCGTCAGCAGGTACGCGTAGAACTCGAGCACATCGCCCGTCGCAGGGTTTCCGACCGCCGGCGCGAGGAGTGCGACTACGAGCTGCGCGAGCAGGAACAGCTCGATGAGCAGCGTCGCCCCGAGCGTGTAGTCATTCGGCGGGCTCTTGCGCAATCCCATCACGATGCAGAACACGCCCGCGAGAATCGCGAGCATCACGTGCAACCAGACCAGCCACTCGATCACGGTGCTTCTCCTTCTGTGTCGCTGCGGTCAGCCCGTGGCGCCACGGGCAGGTTCATGACGACGCACGCAACGCCCGACGTCACCGAGGCCAGGCCGACCAGCGACCCGCGAGCATCGAGCATCGCGGCAATCGCCGCATCCGGTGCCTGAACCCGGGGCCGCTTCCCGTCGCGCAGCTCCTGCGCCTGCTGCGGTGTGAGCCGCACAGTCGGGTACAGCGTCGACGCGACGAGCGCTGGGCTGAGAATGACCTCGGCCACGCGCACCCGCCCTTCAACGAGGGAGTCGAGGGCGGATGCATCCGCCACCGAGAACGGGCCGATGCTCGTGCGCCTCAGCGCCGTGAGGTGCCCGCCGACACCGAGCCCGTCGCCCAGGTCGCGGGCGAGAGCCCGAACGTACGTGCCCGATGAGCAGGCGACGCGCACGTCGAACTCGATACCGTCACTGTCGGCGCGCTGGATGCGAATCGGGTCGCTCGTGGTGACGAACTCGCTCACCGTCACCGCGCGCGCGGCGAGCTCGACGGTCTCGCCCGCGCGCATCCGCTCGTGGGCTCGCCGGCCGTCCACCTTGATCGCGCTCACCGACGACGGGACCTGGCTGATGTCGCCACGGAGCGCAACCATGCCCCGCTCGATCTCATCAGCTGTGACGGCCTCGAGCGTCACAGCATCGGCCGTGGCAGTGACCGCGCCCTCGCGGTCATCCGTCGTCGTCGATGCCCCCAGCCTGATGGTCGCCTCATACACCTTGTCGAGACCGACCAGATAGGTGAGGAGCCGCGTCGCGCTCCCCACGCCGATCAGCAGCAGACCCGTCGCCATGGGGTCGAGGGTGCCCGCGTGCCCCACCTTGCGGGTTCCCGCGGCCCGGCGCACGCGCGCGACCACGTCGTGGCTCGTCATACCCTCCGGTTTGTCGACGAGCAGGATGCCGCTGGTCGCCGAGCTCATGCACTGAGGCTACCAACGCCGATCGCCAACCCGTGCTTCACGCGCGGACCCGGGGTGCACCGCGAAACGATTAGGTTGAAAGCATGCGAATCGGAGTGATCGGGGCGGGCGCCGTCGGCGGCACGATCGCCGCACTGCTGGACCGCGCCGGTCACGAGGTCGAGGTGACCGCGCGCGGAGCCACGATCGAGAGCATTCGGCGGCACGGCATCCGCTTGTCCGGCGGTTGGGGAGACCACACCGCTCGCGTGCG
>DAOMOV010000117.1:0-6248 GCA_035444505.1 Terrimesophilobacter sp. | reverse complement strand
GGCTGGCGGCGACACCGGTACTCCTTCGAGCGGTGGCGAGTTCGGCTCGGGCGGGCCGGGCAGCGGGTGGCCTTGGCTGCCGTGGCTTGGCGGCGCTGTCATCGTCGCCGTTGTCGGTGGCGTCGTGGGCGCTTCGGGCGTGTTCGGCTCGTTGCAGCCTGCGGACTCGGCACCGAGCGCCGTGGCGGTCCCGTCGCTGTCGGTGACGCACACCACTGATGGGCTCGACTGCCCGGGCGGGGTTCGCGTTGTCGGGTTCCACCCCGGTGACCGCGTCCTCGCGGTGGCCCGCAGCGACGACTCCGCCTACCTCGCCGTGAGGAGCCCCTTCGACCGGGCCGACACGGTGTGGCTTCCGGTGTCGGCGGTCGAGGTCGACGCGGGCCAGTCACCGGTGGCGTCGCTCCCGGTCGACGGATGCCCGGAGCCCACCATCACTCTCCTGCCACCCGTCGTGGAGGAGACACAGCCTCCCGCGCCGAAGCCGCAGCCGCACGCCCCGAAGCCGCAGCCTCCCGCGCCGCCGGCACCTCCGGTTGATAACCCCCCGACGCTGGGGGCCGTGACCATCTCCGACAACTCCCTGTACCAGAACGATCAGACGACGATCACGACGACAGCGTCAGACGACCACGGCGTGGCCTCCGTGCTGATCAGTTGGACGGGAACGCACAGCGGGAGCGGGCAGATGACAAAGGTCGGCGGCCAGTGGCAGTTCCACTACTCACTGCCCGTCAATGACGACGGCACCGTGACCTTCACGGTTCGCGCGGTCGACACCAAGAACCAGCAGAGCGGTCCGAAAAGCGTGAGCGCGACAACCTACTACTTCGGGTGAGGTGAGTGATGAGGAACTGGATTCGCCCCGCGATTGCGACGGCGTCGATCGTGGCGGTGGCCGCGACATCCGTCGTCATCGGAGCGTTCTTCGCGCCCGCACCGGCAGCGGCACCGCCCACGACGAGCGAAGCCGCAACCGCATCGATCCCCGTGCTGCAGCCCGCAGGGTATGGCGACCACTGGATGCCCGACGACGAGGCCGTCAGTGCAGAGCAGAGAAGTCGCGTCGTGCCCGTCGATGCGGAGGGCGCCCCTGCCCCCGGTGCCGACGTCGAAGAAGCGGTGCGGGTGCTGAGCGAGGCACCCGACCCGGTCGTGGACACGTGGGACATCGACGAAGTCGGCGGAACCGACGACCCGTGCGCGCCCGCCGAAGGCGAACCAGGCACCGACTGCCCGGAGGGCCTGCGGGGCGCAACGTTCTCGGTGATCTCGCCCGACAGCTTGTGGGGCATGTTCCGTGCGAACCCGCCCGTGGAGATCACCAACCCGTACGAGATCGCGCACTGCCCCGCGGCCGACGTCAGCGAGACCGCGCTCCGCTTCAGCGTCGTCACCAACGCCCCCGGCGCGATCGAGCTGAAGTATTGGCCCCGCGGCGACGAGCGCGCCGTCACCACCATCAACCTCTCAAGCAGCCCCGTGCAGACCCGCGACTGGGAGACGGCTCTCGCAAACGCCGACGAATTCGAAGGCGACTGGACCACCCTGCAGCACTGCGCAACCCTCGAGGCTCTCGACAAGTACGTCAGCTACTACTACGAGCTCCGCGTCGAAGACGTGCTGGGCCGCGAGTTCACCTCGAGCCTCACGCGACCCTTCTCGCTGCCCGACGACCGCACCGCACCCGAATTCCGCGTCACCCCGCTCGGTGAGAACGCGATCCTCGCGTCGGCACCGCACCGCGAGAACTCCGAAGTGCGATTCAACGTGCAGGTTCTCGACCCGGGAGACACGGAGGACTGCACCGTCACCACCGATCGGCTGCCTCTCGTCGACCCGTCCTCAGGCTCCACGACCGTCACCGTGCCCGACGAGTACCTCGCCGACAACGGCTATCTGCCCGGCTACACGAAACGCACCAGCATCGGTGTGTACGTTCCCTCCGGCAGCACCGTCCTCGTCTGTGCGGGCGTGTTCGAGGACGACCGGCCAGGCTGGCAGTGGCTCGAAGCGCAGTACCGGTACTCCATGATCGTGCACACGCCCGGTGGCCCCCGACCCCTCATCTCCGTCGGCGGCGTCACCATGCGCACCGGGTACGAGGACACGAGTTTCACGATCGACGGACAGTTCGAAGGGACCGGCAGCCACGTCGAGTGCGTGATCTACGACGGCCGCGCCGACCTCACACCGTGCGGCTCCGACCGTCACTCCGTCAGCGGCGGCGACCTGATGGTCACCACCCGGGCGGGCACAGGCGAGAACCGAGCCACGTACAGCGTGTGGCTCCCCCTCGGCTCCGTCAGCTGCGAACCCGGATGCGCCAGCCCCGACACGGCCTGGTATCTCGTGCCGATCAAGCTGCAGGAGAGGCCGGGCGAGACGTGCGGAACCGGCCTCATCGGTCCGTGCCCCGAGACTCAGATCGGCACCGCGCACATCCGCGTCGAGTGGGTCATGGACAGGCTCGGCGCGAGTGACGACTGGCAGTTCTCCGAACCGCGCGCTGGCGTGGTCGAGCACGAGCTCGCCCCCTTGCCGCAGATGGACTGGCTCGTCGAGCCCGAGGTCATCGACTCGCCCAACCCCTTGACGTCGGGTGCGCGTCTTGCGCTCAGAGTCGACCGCCCGGTCAGCTACCGCGTCGAGGTGCTCGGCGAGTGCAGCATGCCCGGCATGAACCGTGTCGTCGAGGGCGACGCGACCACGGGCGCGTCCGTCACCTTCCTGAACCTGTGCCGCGGAGAGTTCTACACGACACAGGTCACCCTCACCGACGAAGCCGGAAACACGAACGTGTTCGGCGGCCCCGGCGGCTCACCGTGGCCGTACGCGAGCTTCACAACCCCCGGCTTCACCTACAACGTCGTGCTCGGGCAGAAACTGGGACTCAAAGAGGAAGCGCACCAGCTGAAGATCAAGCAGTTCCGGGTGCGCGTCGACGGGCAGTCCATCGAACCCAACCTGCCGGAGCGCTCCTGCGTGCTCGGCAACACCTTCTCCGCGCCGCCGAGCGCCGTGCTCGAGAGCGCGCGCCTCGGCCAGTTCGTCACCGTCGAGATCACCGTGCAGCTCGCCGACTCCACCGGCAGCAGTGACGGCACGCGCGGGTACTGCGACGCCGGCACCGCCAGCGGCACTCCCGTGTACACCATGACCGTCGACGTGCCCATGGACGACCTCTACGACGGCGCCGTCATCACCGCACCTGACGACGCGCCCTACGTCATCGAGGTCACCCTGCGACTCGGCAGGCCCACTTAACCCCGTGAGGTGTCAGTTTTGGCGCTTAGAACCGCCCGTGAACAGCATCCACTGACACCTCACAGACAGTGCGCGTGCATCCAAGGCAGAGACGGGCTCAGCGCACCATGCGCACCTGAGCGAGAGGCTCGCCCTCGAGTAGGTCCACCATGCGCTCACCGTCGAGAGCGAACCCGTTGCGCACATAGAACGCCTGCGCTCGCGGGTTGTCCTCCGCCACCCACAGGTACGCGGGCTCATCTCCGATGACAGCGTCGAGCATCGCCTGACCCGCCCCCGAACCCTGGTGGTCGGCGAGCAGGTAGATCGAATACAGCTGCAGCTCCCGCGGAGAGATCACATCCCTGCCGGGGCCACTCGCCGCAAACCCCACAATGTCTCCGTCGATCTCCGCCACCACCTGCGCGTGGTCCGGGGAACCACCGAGGATGCTCCGCCACCGTTCCGCACGGCGTTCGGCCGACACCGACTCCAACAGGCCCGGCGACAGCAGGTGTGCGTACGTCTGGCGCCACGCCTGCACGTGCACGGCACCGAGCGCGTCCGCGTCCTCCACGGTCGCACTGCGCACGGTGACTGTCATGCGCACAGAGTAGTGGAGCGAACCGCTAAGCCGATATGGGTGAGCGCCCCGACTATACGGATGCTGTGGCCCGGTCAGCCCTGCGCGCGACGGCCCGTGGTGCGTCGGTTGCCGCCTCCGGTGGGGACGGTAGCTGTTGAGGTGCTGTAGTTGCGTGACGAGATTCCGTGACGGTTGGATGCACCCTGGCGTGACCGAGCAGATCCGCCCGATCGCACGGCATCCGACGACCGCTTACCTGAGCCCGAGCCTGCGGGCTGTGCGGCGCCGTCACCGCGCCGAGTTTGCTTTCGCCGTGCGTTGGCACCGGTCGAGCGTCCGCCCTGCGACTGGCCACGCTGTGGCTGTGCGGCGCGGGGCGCAGGCTTGACGTACGCGGCGACTTCGCCGACGAGGCGGGTGACGGCGGGTGACGTTGAAGTGACGGCCTGGGGCTCCGTCGTGATGGCGGCCCTGCGCAGCATCGACTTCACGTCGGAGCGCTGCGTGGTGAGCATGATCGTGACGACATCGCCCTCCTCACCGGCGCGGGCGGTGCGTCCGCTGCGGTGCAGGTACGCCTTGTGCTCGGCGGGCGGGTCGACGTGGATGACGAGTTCGACGTTGTCGACGTGCACGCCGCGGGCGGCGACATCCGTGGCGACGAGCACTTTCGCATCTCCGGCGGCGAACGCGGCGAGGTTGCGGTCGCGCTGCGGCTGCGAGAGGTTGCCGTGCAGGTCGACGGCGGGAATACCGGCCTCAGTGAGCTGACGGGCGAGCTTCTTGGCGTGGTGCTTCGTGCGCATGAACAGGATGCGGCGGCCGGTTCCCGAGGCAAGGGTGTGCACGAGCTGGCGCTTGGCATCGACATCCGCGACCTCGAAGATGTGGTGCGTCATCGCCGCGACGTGGCTCGTGGCCTCATCGACGGAGTGCAGGATCTCATTGTTCAAGAAGCGCGTCACGAGCTTGTCCACGCCGTTGTCGAGGGTCGCGGAGAACAGCAT
The DNA here is from genome assembly GCA_035444505.1 of Terrimesophilobacter sp. Classification (GTDB taxonomy): domain Bacteria; phylum Actinomycetota; class Actinomycetes; order Actinomycetales; family Microbacteriaceae; genus Terrimesophilobacter. The sequence continues at coordinate 1,409 of DAOMOV010000117.1, read as the reverse complement.
CCTCTGGCCACCGGCCGGTGTGCGGTTCAGGATGCGCGTGACGACGGGCAGAAAGCCCAGGTCGGCCATGTGGTCGGCTTCGTCGAGCACGGTGATCTCGACGGCGTCGAGGGTAAGGTGCTTCTGCTGCAGGAGGTCCTCGAGGCGGCCGGGGCACGCCACGACGATGTCGACGCCAGCGCGCAGTGCTGCGACCTGCGGGTTCTGGGAGACGCCGCCGAAGATGGTGGTCACCTTCTGGCCGTAGGCGCGCGCGAGCGGCTCGATGGCGGCGGTGATCTGGGTGGCGAGTTCGCGCGTGGGCGCGAGGATGAGGCCGCGGGGGCGACCGGATGCGGGGCGAGCCCCGTCTGCGAGTCGCGCCACCATGGGGATGGAGAAGGCGAGCGTCTTGCCGCTGCCGGTCTTGCCGCGACCGAGCACGTCTCTGCCGCGCAGGGTGTCGGGCAGGGTATCGGCCTGGATGGGGAAGGGACTCGTGATCCCGGCGCGGTCGAGCGCGGTCACGAGAGGGGTGGGCACGCCGAGCGCGCCAAAGCTAGTGGTAGTCATGTCTGTTTCTGTGCAGGGGCCGCTGGTCGAGTAGCCCGCGCAAGCGGGTGTATCGAGACCGAGGGGCCTGATGGCGAAAGTGGCGATGGCCACATCCGTTCGCCGTGAGAAAGTGTCGGTAGCGCCTTGTGGCGGCCGGTGTGAGTTCTACGACGCAGGGAACGCGATCGCGTTCGCAAGTGGTTTCCAGTGTACCAGCCGCCTGGTCATCCCCCGACGCTGGCGCGCTCGCGAAAGCTGCGCACCTTCTCCCGGTTGCCGCAGCGCTGCATGGAGCACCAGCGGCGGTTGCCGGAGCGCGATTCGTCGAAGAAGACGAGGTCGCAGTCATCCGCTGCGCACTGCCGCACCTTGCCGCGATTGCCCTCGTTGAACAGCCGCACGGCGTCGCGCGCGATCGCCGAGAGGGATTGCCCCGTGCGCACAGAGGTTCGGCCCGCCTGCCGCCTGCCGCCGACGAGCACGGGCGGGATGTCGGGGGTTGCCGCGTAGAGGTTGATCGTGTCGACGTCGTCCGCACCCACCTCGCGACCGCCAGCGAAGTCGACCGCGAGTCTCGCAATGGCGTCGCGGAGCAGGATCGCATCAACGAGCTCGCGCTCGGTCACCTCGCCATCGAAACCGGCGAAGCGTTCGGCGAGCCACGCGGCCAGATCGGCGGGCGCATGCCACTGTTCGAACACGCCGCCGAGTGAGCCTGCGTAGGCGAACTCGAGGCTCAGCGCGCCCGGGTCGAAGTGCGGAATCGGGGTTGGCATCACGTAACCAGTATCGCTGGTTTCGCGCGGGGGTCTGGTATTGGGTGGGCCGGTGTTACGGTGCCCGGGACGGGCACCGGCGCTGGCGTCGCGGCGATG
>DAOMOV010000116.1:4425-6273 GCA_035444505.1 Terrimesophilobacter sp. | reverse complement strand
ATGGTCGAACGCACCGGATTCGACGTCGAGCTTCTGCAGCACGTTCACGCGTGGCCCAGCTATGCACTCGGCGCCCTCACGCTCGTGCTTGGCTACATCGCCGTGCGCCAGCGATTGAAGGTCGCAGGCTGGGTATTCATGGCGATCGGGCTCGAACTGATCCAGATCGTGGTCGGCCTCGTGCAAGCGCGCAACGGGCTGCCCGAAGTGCTCGTCGGTACGCATATGGTCCTCGCGGCGCTGCTGGCTGCCGTCTTCACCGTGCTCGTCCTGCGACTGCGCGAACCGCTCGCCACGAAACCCCTAGAACCGCGAAGCCTCTAGAACGGGATTAGCGGGTCGACGCCGACGGCGACAAACACAAGCGTCAAGTAGGTGATGGACGCGTGAAAGACCCGCATGGGCGTGCCCTCTTCGTTGCGAATGGCCTTCGCGTAGAGGCGATGCGATTCCACGATGAACCAGATGCCCGCTCCCAGCGCGACGACCGTGTAGAAGATTCCCATGTCGGCGACCGGCACGAGAAGCAGCGACGCGGCAACCGTGGCCCACGCGTACAGAATCACCTGCAGCCCCACCTGCGCGCGACCCCGCACCACGGCGAGCATGGGTACCGCCGCGGCAGCATAGTCGGTGCGGTACCGCATCGACAACGGCCAGTAGTGCGGTGGCGTCCACAGGAAGACGACAAGGAACAGAATGACAGGCGCCCAGTCCAACGAATTCGTCACCGCGGCCCAGCCGACGAGCACCGGTACGCATCCGGCGATTCCACCCCAGATGATGTTCTGCGGCGTGCGGCGCTTGAGCCACAGTGAGTACACGATGACGTAGAAAGCGTTGCCGAAGGCAGCGAGTGCCGCGGCGAGAGGGTTCACGAACACCGCGAGCACGGCAGTGGAGACGACAGCGAGTATCCACGCGAACACGAGTGCCTCGCGCGGCGTGACCTCGCCCGTAACGAGAGGGCGGCCCAGCGTGCGCTTCATGACTCGGTCGATGTCACGGTCGATGTAGCAGTTGAAGGCCCCCGCCGAACCGGCGCTCAGAGCGCCGCCGACCAGTGTCGCGAATACGAGCCACAGGTCAGGGATGCCGCGAGCGGCGAGAAACATGACCGGAATCGTCGTGATGAGCAGCAACTCGATGATGCGCGGTTTCGTGAGAGCGAAGTAGGCGCGAGCTTTGCGACGAAAACCGATCGACTGGGTCGGCTCGGTTCTGAGAACGTCGGTGCTCATTTCTCCCCGGTTCGCGTTGGCTCGTGGTGGCTCCTTCGAGTCTAGGCGACGACCGTCGGCTGCGCCGGAACCCCCGTCCACTTGGCAGCGTGCGCGCCTATACTTGCAAGGGCTTGCCCGCCGCAGGCGAACTCGCGGCCGCGTGTGCCGCACACGTAGAGAAAGGGTTCACGATTTCTATGGCAGCACTCGACTGGGAGCCCATCGACGACAAAGCCGTCGACACCGTTCGGATTCTTGCGGCGGATGCCGTGGAAAAGGCGAAGGGTGGGCACCCGGGAACAGCGATGAGCCTCGCCCCCGCTGCCTACCTCCTCTACCAGCGAGTGATGCGCCACGACCCGCATGACCCACAGTGGGTCGGTCGCGACCGTTTTGTGCTGTCAGCCGGTCACAGCTCCCTGACCCAGTACCTCCAGCTCTATCTGGGCGGCTTCGGGCTCGAACTCGACGACCTCAAACAGTTGCGCCAGTGGGGTTCCAAGACACCTGGGCACCCCGAGTACGGGCACACCGACGGCGTGGAGACCACCACAGGCCCCCTCGGTCAGGGCGTCTCCACCGCCGTGGGCTTCGCCTACGCGGCACGCTATGAACGCGGACTATT
>DAOMOV010000116.1:0-4412 GCA_035444505.1 Terrimesophilobacter sp. | reverse complement strand
CACAGCCCGTTCGACCACGACATCTTCGTCATCGCGAGCGACGGCGACCTGCAAGAGGGAGTGAGCGCCGAGGCGTCCTCGCTCGCCGGCCACCAGGGCCTCGGCAACCTCACGGTCATCTACGACGACAACCAGATCTCGATCGAAGACGACACCGACATCGCCTTCACCGAGGATGTCGCCGCCCGCTACCAGGCGTACAACTGGCACGTGCAGGTCGTCGACTGGAAGCGCACGGGCGAGTACACGGAAGACGTGCACGAGCTGTACGCGGCCCTCGAAGCAGCGAAGGCGCAGACACTGCAGCCCTCACTCATCATTCTGCGCACCATCATCGGCTGGCCCTCCCCCACCAAGCAGAACACGGGCAAGATCCACGGGTCCGCGCTCGGCGCCGACGAGCTCGCCGCCGTCAAGACTCTGCTCGGTTTCGATCCCGAGAAGCACTTCGATGTCGCCGACGATGTGCTGGCGCACACGCGCGGGCTGAGTGCCCGCATGGCAGATGAGCGAGCCGCGTGGCAGGTCTCTTTCGATGAGTGGGCCGAGAAGAACCCTGACCGCAAGGCCCTGTTCGACCGACTCTACGCCGGCGAACTGCCCGACAGTCTCGAAGACTCGCTTCCTCGCTTCGACGCCGGCAAAGACATGTCGACCCGTGCAGCCTCCGGCAAGGTCATCTCCGCTCTTGGCGCCAGAATGCCCGAACTGTGGGGTGGATCGGCCGACCTCGCCGAGTCCAACAACACCACGATCGAGGGCGCGAAATCGTTCGTTCCCGTGGAGCACTCCACCGACATGTGGCAGGGCGACCCACACGGGCGCGTGCTGCACTTCGGCATCCGCGAACACGCCATGGGCGCCATCCTCAACGGCATCGCCCTGCACGGCCCCACTCGCGCCTTCGGCGGCACCTTCCTCATCTTCAGCGACTACATGAGGCCCGCCGTTCGGCTCGCCGCGCTCATGAAAGCCCCAAGCCTTTTCGTGTGGACGCACGACTCCGTTGCCCTCGGCGGTGACGGCCCCACGCACCAGCCGATCGAACAACTGTGGGCGCTTCGCGCGATCCCCGGGCTCGACGTCGTGCGGCCAGCAGACGCGAACGAGACAGCGTGGGCGTGGCTTGAGATGCTCCGCCGCCGAGGAGGCCCAGCAGGCATAGCGCTCAGCCGACAGAACCTGCCGGTTTTCGAACGCGGTGACGGTGCTGCGGATGGCGACACTCTCGCATCCGCCCAGAAGACCGCGCGGGGTGCCTACGTCCTCGCCGAGGCCGCCAGCGACACCCCCGATGTGATCATCATCGCCACGGGCTCGGAGGTGCAGTTCGCGCTCGAAGCCCGCACTGCGCTCGCCGAAGGCGGAGTGCACGCGCGCGTGGTCTCCGCACCATGTCTCGAATGGTTCGCCGAGCAGGACGAGAGCTACCGGGAGTCGGTGCTTCCCGCATCCGTCACCGCGCGCGTCTCGGTTGAGGCCGGGCTCGCACTCGGCTGGCGCAACTACGTGGGAGACAGCGGGCGTAGCGTGTCCATTGAGCACTATGGCGCATCCGCCGACTACGAGGTGCTCTACGAGAAGTTCGGGATGACCACGGATGCGGTCGTGCGCGCCGCCAAAGAATCGTTGGCCGCCGCGGCCACGGCAAGGAGCAGCAACTCATGACTGACACGACCAGCCCCCTCGCGACCCTCTCCGACGCAGGTGTGAGCATCTGGCTCGACGACCTCTCGCGTGAACGCATCACGAGCGGTGGACTCGAAGAGCTCACCCAGATACGACACGTCGTCGGAGTCACCACCAACCCGACGATCTTCGCCAACGCTCTTTCCCAAGGCAGCTCCTACGACGCCCACGTCGCCGAACTCGCTGCCCGCAGCATGAGCGTCAGCGATGCCGTGTTCGACATCACGACACACGATGTGCAGCAGGCGTGCGACATCCTGCGCCCGATCTTCGACGCCACGAGCGGCCGAGACGGTCGTGTCTCGATCGAAGTGGAGCCCGGGCTCGCCCGCGACACGCAGGGCACCATCGAACAGGGCAGAGCGCTGTGGGCCGCAGTTGACCGACCCAACGTCATGATCAAAGTTCCCGCCACCACCGAAGGACTCGAAGCCATCGCCGCACTCACGGGCGAAGGTGTGAGCGTCAACGTGACCCTCATCTTCAGTCTCGAACGGCACCGTGAAGTCATCAATGCCTACCTCACCGGTCTCGAACGCGCCAAGGCGGCGGGCATCGAGCTGTCGACGATCCGCTCGGTCGCCTCGTTCTTCGTCTCCCGCGTCGATACCGAGGTCGACAAGAGACTCGAAGCGCTGGGCACCGACGAAGCCCTCGCCCTCAAAGGCAAATCGGGCATCGCCAATGCGAGGCTCGCCTACCAGGTGTTCCAGCAGGCGTTCTCCAGCGAACGCGCCAAGGGGCTCGTCGCGGCGGGTGCCCACGTGCAGCGGCCACTCTGGGCGTCGACCGGGGTCAAAGATCCTGATCTCAAAGACACCCTCTACGTGGAAGAACTCGTCGCACCCGACACGGTCAACACGATGCCGGAGAAGACCATGGAAGCCGCCCACGACCACGGCGATATCCGCGGAGACACGGTGACGGGCTCCTACGCGGAATCGAACGCTGTGCTCGACGCGCTCGCCACGCTCGGAATCTCCTACGACGAGGTGACCGGGCTGCTTGAGCGTGAGGGCATCGAGAAGTTCAACGACTCGTGGAGCGACCTGCTCGACACTGTGGCGAAGGCCCTGGAGGCAGCGCGGTGAGTTTTGACATCACCGTCACCGGCGCGGCAAAAATCGCGGTCGATCGCATTGTCCCGCAACTCGTCAGTGACCTCGTGGCCAGCCGCATCACCGCGGGCGATCCCACGCTGTGGGGCCAAGATGCCGAAGCCGAGGCATCGATAAGGCTCGGCTGGACCGAGGCGATCGCGACGTCCCGCCCGCTCGTGGACGACATCGTCGCCCTGCGTGATCGGCTGCGTGGTCTCGGTGTGGACACGATCGTGCTGTGCGGAATGGGTGGCTCATCGTTGGCACCCGAGGTCATCACCTCGACGGTCAACGCCCCCCTCACAATTCTCGACACGACGGACCCCGGTCAGATCAGGGCCGTGCTCGACCACGGGCTTCACTCGACGGCCGTCGTCATCGCCTCCAAATCGGGCTCGACCGTAGAGACCGACAGTCACCGGCGCCTCTTCGAGAGCGAGTTCACCGCGGCGGGGATCGACCCGGTCGACCGCATCGTCGTCGTCACCGACCCAGACTCGCCTCTCGATGTCTACGCCCGCGAGAAGCAATACCGAGTGTTCAACGCCGACCCGAACGTGGGGGGTCGCTACTCCGCGCTCACCGCATTCGGGCTTGTGCCCTCTGGACTCGCCGGCGTCAACCTTGATGAGCTGCTCAACGAGGCAGAGTCGGAGGCCGTGCGCTGCGCGAGCGACCGACCAGACAACCCCGCTCTCGTGCTCGGCGCCGCCGTTGCCGGTGCGCGCCCGCTGAAGGGCAAACTCGGCATCGTTCCCGACGGCACCCACATCGTCGGTCTCGGAGACTGGATTGAACAGCTCATCGCCGAATCGACGGGCAAGGTCGGCACCGGCATCCTTCCCGTCGTGCTCAACACGGCCTCCCCCGAGCTCGATGCGCGGCCGAACGACCTGCAGATTGTGCGACTCGTCGACAGCGCACGGGCCACCGAAGACGTCATCGAGGGTGAGATCGAGATCAGCGCCACGCTCGGCGCGCACTTCCTCGTCTGGGAGTATGCGACCGCTATCGCGGGCATCCTGCTTCGCGTGAACCCCTTCGACCAGCCCGACGTCGAGTCAGCCAAGAGTGCCGCGCGCAGCCTGCTTGACGAGAAGCCCGAGCTTCCTGACGCGATCTTCAACGATTCCGGCATCGAAGTGCGCGCCATCAACCTCGACCTCGACGGGGTATCGACTGTGGCCGAAGCAATAGGTCGGCTCCTTGCCCGGCTCGGCGACGACGGCTACGTGAGCATTCAGGCCTACCTCGACCGCGCCGCCTTCGCTCGGGCGAGCCACGTGCGCGATGCCATCGCCGCGGCCGCAGATCGACCCACGACGTTCGGCTGGGGGCCACGATTCCTGCACTCAACCGGCCAGTTCCACAAGGGTGGACCCAAGGTGGGTGTGTTCCTGCAGCTGACCTCCACCCACCCGGTCGATCTCGGCATCCCCGATCGCCCGTTCAGCTTCGGCGAACTCATCGACTCCCAAGCCGCCGGCGATGCAGGGGTTCTCGGGCTGCAGCGCCGCCCAGTCCTGAGCCTGCGGCTCACCGGCGGGACAGCATCGCTCGACGCCCTCTTCGACGCGATCGACGCCACGGAGTAGGGCCGCGGCTGCCCACGGTCACCGTGTC
>DAOMOV010000115.1:0-6363 GCA_035444505.1 Terrimesophilobacter sp. | reverse complement strand
CCGAATCTTCAACGCAATGCTTCAGTCCGCGGCGAGCAAGCAAGCAGCAACGCAGAAGGCGATGAAGTCGGCATCCGACAACGCCGACAAACTCATCCGCGACTACACCCGCCTCGCGAACAATGCTCGCCAGGCCGAGATCACCCAGCAGATTTCCGAGATCGTGGGCGGCGCAGACGCCCTCTCCTCGGCCAAGTAAGCCCGACACGAAACAAAGGGAAACCCATGACGACAACCCCCGCAACCAAGAAGCCCGCCGCGAAGAAGCCAGCGGCGAGCAAGACGGCCTCGGCCGCGTCCAAGAAGTCCGCGAGCGGCGGAGTGGGCCGCGTCGCCCGCGTCACCGGGCCCGTTATCGACATCGAGTTCCCACACGAGTCGATCCCCGAGATCTACAACGCGCTCAAGACGACGATCACGATCGGAGGTGAGTCGACCGAGATCACCCTTGAGGTCGCACAGCACCTCGGTGACGACGTGGTCCGTGCGATCGCGCTCAAGCCGACCGACGGTGTCGTTCGTGGCCAGGAGGTTCGCGACACGGGGGAGGCCATCACGGTTCCCGTGGGCGACGTCACCAAGGGTCACGTCTGGAACGTCACCGGTGAACTGCTCAACCCGGTCAAGGGCGAGAAGCTTGAGATCACGGAGCGCTGGCCCATCCATCGCAAGCCCCCGGCATTCGACCAGCTCGAGTCGAAGACGCAGCTCTTCGAGACGGGCATCAAGGTCATCGACCTGCTCACCCCCTACGTGCTCGGTGGAAAGATCGGCCTGTTCGGCGGCGCCGGTGTCGGCAAGACGGTGCTCATCCAGGAGATGATTCAGCGCGTCGCCCAGGACCACGGTGGTGTGTCGGTGTTCGCCGGTGTCGGTGAGCGCACCCGTGAGGGCAACGACCTCATTCACGAGATGGAAGAGGCCGGCGTATTCGACAAAACGGCCTTGGTCTTCGGCCAGATGGACGAGCCCCCGGGAACGCGTCTGCGCGTCGCCCTGTCGGCACTGACCATGGCGGAGTACTTCCGCGATGTGCAGAAGCAGGACGTGCTGCTCTTCATCGACAACATCTTCCGCTTCACCCAGGCCGGTTCCGAGGTCTCCACGCTGCTCGGGCGCATGCCCTCCGCGGTGGGCTACCAGCCGAACCTCGCCGACGAGATGGGAATCCTGCAGGAGCGCATCACCTCGACGCGCGGTCACTCGATCACGTCGCTGCAGGCCATCTACGTTCCCGCGGACGACTACACCGACCCGGCGCCAGCGACGACGTTCGCGCACCTCGACGCGACGACCGAGCTGAGCCGTGAGATCGCCTCGCGCGGTCTGTACCCCGCGGTCGACCCGCTCTCGTCGACGAGCCGCATCATGGACCCCCGCTACCTGGGCGAGGACCACTACCGGGTGGCGACGAGCGTGAAGGCGATCCTGCAGAAGAACAAGGAGCTGCAGGAGATCATCGCGATCCTCGGTGTCGATGAACTCTCTGAAGAGGACAAGATCACCGTGAACCGTGCGCGCCGCATCCAGCAGTTCCTCTCGCAGAACACCTACATGGCGAAGAAGTTCACCGGTGTGGAGGGCTCGACGGTTCCGCTGAAGGAGACCATCGAGTCGTTCGACGCGATCGTGCGCGGCGACTTCGACCACGTGGCCGAGCAGGCGTTCTTCAACGTCGGCGGCATCTCGGATGTCGAGGAGCGCTGGGCGCAGATCCAGAAGGAGAACGGCTGATCATGGCCGACCTGACCGTGAGTGTCGTCTCGGCCGCCAAGGAGGTGTGGTCGGGCGAGGCGCGTCAGCTTGTGGCGCGCACGACGGAGGGCGAGATCGGCATCCTGCCCGGTCACGAGCCCCTGCTCGGCATTCTCGCGGCGGGCGAGGTGCGGGTGACGCTCGCGGACGGCAGCGTCGTGACAGCGAACGCAGAAGACGGGTTCCTGTCGGTCGACAACAACGTCGTCACGATCGTCGCGCGCAACGCCGACCTCGTCGGTGCGTAGTCTGCCTCTTTACGCTTGCTGATTCTGCTGCCGCCGTCTGAGTCAAAACGGGATGGCGGGCCAGAGGGCTCGAGCCTCGACCTTGACAGTCTCGGGTTCGCCGAGCTGAGCTCACAGCGCCGTGCTGTGCTCGCATCGCTCCGTCTGCTGTCTCGCAATCGGGCCGCCTCGCTGCACGCTCTGGGCCTCAGCGAAGCGCAAGGCTTCGAGGTCGATCGCAACCGCACCGTGCGTTCGTCTCCCGTGCTGCCCGCGATCGAGCGGTACACAGGGGTGCTGTTCGACGGTCTCGACTGGGCGAGGGCGGCGGATGCGTCACGCGAGTTCGCCCGCGGGCACGTCGCGATTCACTCGGCACTGTTCGGGCTCGTGCGGGCGGGCGACCTGATTCCCGCCTACCGACTGTCGCACGACTCCAGGCTCTCGGTGAGGGGCCACACGTTGAAGGCTCTGTGGCGTGAGCCGGTTGCGGGGGCGCTCGCGAAGCAGGAGGGGCTCGTGTTGGATCTGCGATCGGAAGCGTATGTCGCCATGGGTCCGGCACCGGCAGGCTCGGTGTTCCTGCGCGTCGTCACCGAGGGCACCGACGGCCGACGGCGCGCTCTGAATCATTTCAACAAGAAAGCCAAGGGCGAGTTCACCCGAGCCCTCATCGACGCTCGCATCGACCACAGTTCGGTGGACTCGCTGCTGGAATGGGCAGCCGACGCGAGCTGGAACCTCAGTCGCGGTGCGTCGCATGAACTGGACCTCCTTGTCTAGAGTCGAGCGTTCACGCTGCAACGGCGACCTTCTCGTGCTCGAGCAGCCACAGCTTGGTGTCGATCCCTGCACCGTGTGACCACCCGCCCGCTCTGCCTTCCGCGTTGAGCACCCGGTGGCACGGCACGAACAGGGGGATCGGGTTGGTGCGGATCGCGGCACCGACCGCGCGACCGGCACCCGGCATCCCGACTATCGCCCCGAGGGCACCGTAGATGATGGTTTCGCCGTGGCGCAACTCGCGGATGCGGCGCCAGATGGAGGTCTGAAACGTGCTGCCGTGCAGAGACACCGGCACGGTGAGTGCGGCGCGACTGCCCGCGAAGTAGCGCTCAAGCTGCGTGCGGGCGCGGTCGAGGAGTCGATGAGGTGCTTCCTCGCGAGCGTCGTGTGGGAGCGCACCGTTGGTCTCGATCGCGAGCGAGGTGAGAGCCTTGCCGTCGGAGAGAATCTCAATGCGGCCGAGTGGGCTCGGCATCCGGACGATGAACGCTGACGGGGCTTGGGGGATTCGCATGGGGAAACGGTAGCGAGTCGAAACCCCGTCGAACCGAGTGGGACCGGCCCGCTGTGAAGATCTCGTCCGACGACGGCCCTGTGGAGGAGCAGACGGTCAGGCTTTCCTTGCGCGCACCGGCTAGCGTTGGGCCATGACGACTATCGAGCACCGCAACCTGGGCAACTCGGGACTGAGGGTCTCCACGATCGGCCTCGGCTGCAACAACTTCGGCCGGGCAGGCACAGTCACCGAGACCCAGGAGGGCACGAACGCGGTCATCCACGCCGCTATCGACGCGGGCGTCACACTGTTCGATGGTGCCGACATCTACGGCGCGCAGCGCGGGCAGAGCGAGACGCTCATGGGCAATGCCCTCAAGGGCAGGCGTGACCGGGTGGTGCTCGCCACCAAGTTCGGCATGGACATGCAGGGAGTCAACGGGCCGGACTGGGGTGCGCGTGGTTCGCGGCGCTACATCCGATTGGCGGTCGAGGCATCCCTGAAGCGACTCCAGACGGACTGGATCGACCTCTATCAGCTGCACGAACCCGACCCGCACACGCCGATCGCGGAGACCCTCGCCGCGCTCGACGATCTCGTGCGCGAGGGCAAGGTGCGCTACCTCGGCCACTCGAACCTCAGCGGCTGGCAGATCGCCGAGGCGGAGCTCACCGCCGAGCTCGGCGGGTTCGAGCACTTCGTCTCGAGCCAGAACGAATACAGCCTTCTCGTGCGCGACGCCGAGCGTGAGGTGCTGCCCGCGGTGCGCCACTTCGGTCTCGGCTTCCTGCCGTACTTCCCGCTCTACAACGGCATCCTCACCGGCAAGTACACGCGTGAGGGTGGGCCTGCACAGGGACGCGTGACGAAACTGAAACCCGAGGTCATGGCCAACACCGACTGGGACCGCATGGAGCGCTACCAGGCGTTCTGTGACGACCGAGGCATCCCGATGCTGCACGCCACGTTCGGCTGGTTGCTCGCGCAGGAGAACCTGACGAGTGTCATCGCGGGCGCGACGACACCCGAGCAGGTTCAGCAGAACGCCGAGGCGGCCACCGCGTGGCAACCGACCGAGGGCGACCTCGCCGACCTTGCCGCGATCTTCGACTGATCAGTCGTCGTTGGTGCGCAGCGAGTAGCTGAGGAACTTGTCGTCCGCGTTGAAGCTGAAGTCGACGACCTGCAGGTGACCGTAGTCATTGGTTTCGGGGCTGCCGAAAGTCCAACCGCGAACCGGGGGTATCTCCATGTCTGTGACGAGCTCCCAGCCCGCGCTCGTGTGCCACGCGACCATCGCCTCGACCGAGGCGGCATCCACTTCGTAGTACGTGAAGACGAAGTTCTTGCCCTCTCGGATGGCGTGAGTCAGGACGCCTTCAGGCAGCGGGAGTTCGGCGGGAAACCCGCTCGGCATTGCGACCTCGTCGTACTCTTCCGCCTCTTCTGTCTCAGCGTCGGTCTCATCGGTCTCATCGGCGTCGTCGACGCTGTCAACGCTGTCGTCGAGCTGCTCGGTCAGCTCGTCTAGTTGATCCTCAAGCAGGTCGGCGGGGCTCGAGCACCCGGTGAGGACGAGCGCCGCGATGAGCGCGGCGCCGACGAGCGTGGTGATGCGGTGGTTCATGGCTACTCCGTTGGGCAGTCGTGGTGCGGGTGCTGTGTTGCACTCTCGTCACCACAGTGCACCGCTGCCCGCGCGGGCGCTATCGGTAACAACTACCTATTGAGCTATGTGGCCTCAGTCGATGGTGAGCACGAGCTTGCCGCGACCGTGACCGGTCTCAAGGTCGCGGTAGGCGTCGGCGACGTGGGCTGCGGGGTAGGTTCTGCGCACGGGAATGATGAGGTCGCCGGATGCGGCCTGGCGGGCGAATTCGGCGAGCTCCTCGGCCGTCTTGCCGGTTCCACCGACGGTTGCGAATCCGTGCTTTTCAGCGTTGTCACGGTCGGCGATGGTGTTGACGCGGGCGGGGTCGACGCCGAGATCGAGCGCGGTGAGCAGCGCATCCCCACCCTTGTTGTCGAGCACGGCCGTGTAACCATTCGGTGCGGCCGCGCGCAGTCGCTCCACTTCACTCGTGCCGTCAGCGCCGGGCCCGTAGGCGACGGGGATGGCGCCGAGTTCGCGCAGGAAGTCGTGGTTCGACTCGCTCGCGGTGCCGACGACGGTGGCCCCCGTGGCGAGGGCGAACTGCACGGTGGGGATGCCGACGCCTCCCGCTGCAGCGGTGACGAGCACGGTGTCTCCAGGGCCAAGGCCCAGCGAGTCGACGGCGCGCTTGGCGGTGTTGCTGACGAGGCCGATGCCCGCGGCGGTGGCCCAGTCCAGGTCGGCGGGTTTTGCAGTGACGTTCTTCGCGGGCACGACGATGTGGGAGGCCTGCGCGCCGGTGCCGACGAAGCCGAGCACCTCATCGCCGACGGTCCAGCCGGTGACACCGTCGCCGACCTCGTCGATGACGCCTGCGAACTCGGCGCCCTGCCCTGCGGGGAGGGTGTGATTCGGGATGTACCCGCCGCGGCGCACCTTGTAGTCGAAGGGGTTCATTCCTGCGGTTCGCACAGCGACACGCACCTGGCCCTCGCCAGCGTGTGGCTCCTCGATCTCGACCCAGTGCAGCACCTCGGGGCCGCCGTATTCGCTATACCTCACTGCTGTAGCCATGCTCCGAGTCTAGGCTCGGGGGCTGTCTCGAAGCTGGCACGAGCAATTTGCGGAGTGAGTGCTCACTCAGTTACGATTCTCGTCGTGCCGCAAGTCATCCACCCGCGTGCTGAGAGCATCGGTACGCGCGCCAAGCCGCTCTCGGTCGAGGAGCGCCAGGCATCCATCATCGACGCGGTGATCCCCCTGCTTGCGGTGCATGGGCGAGACATCTCGTCGAAACAGATCGCCGAAGCCGCCGGCGTGGCCGAGGGCACCGTGTTCCGCGCCTTCGGCGACAAGGACTCGATCATCGCCGCCGCCATCGCCAAGTTCCTCGACCCCGAACCGCTGCGCGATGAGCTGCGTGCCATCGACGGCGACCTCGACCTGCACAGCAAGGTGCTTGCCATCATCACCATCATGCAGCGGCGCTTCGGCGAGATCTTCCG
>DAOMOV010000114.1:0-6416 GCA_035444505.1 Terrimesophilobacter sp. | reverse complement strand
GACAGCTCAACCTGCTGCTTCGCAGACTCGGGGTGCTGCAGATCGACTCCGTCAATGTGTTCGAGCGCAGCCACTACCTCATCCCCTTCGCGCGACTCGGAGCGTACGACCGCACCCTGCTCGACCGGCTCACCGTTGCCCGCAAGGCGCCCCACGTCGAGTATCTCGCCCACGAGGCGGCATTCGTTCCGGTGAGCGACTGGCCCCTGTTCCGCTGGCGCATGCGGCGCTTCCGCGACCAGCACAACCACGACTGGGTCGAGAGCAACCCCGACCTGATCGGATGGCTGCTGAAAGAGCTGGAGCACAAAGGCCCCCTGCGCGCGAGCGAGATCGAGCACGACGCGAACGAGCGGCGCGGCAACTGGTGGGGGTGGTCCGACGTGAAGATGGGCCTGGAGATCCTGCTCCGCCGCGGCCTGGTGGTCTGTGCCGGGCGCACCCGTTTCGAACGCGCCTACGGGCTGCCCGAGCACGTGCTGCCAGGTGACGTGCTGAACGCCGAAATCCCCGAGCCCGAGGCGCAGCGGCGGCTCATCGAGCAGGCGGCGCTGGCCCTCGGTGTGGCGAGCGCAACAGACCTCGCCGACTACTACCGGATGAGCCGTGCCGACACGAATGCCGCCGTCGCCCAGCTGGTGGATGGCGGCGTCCTGAACCCCGTGACCGTGCAGGGCTGGAAAGACCTCGCCTACCTGCACCGCGACACGACCGTGTCGCGCAAGCTCAGCGCGACGGCACTCCTATCACCGTTCGACCCGATCGTGTGGGACCGACCGCGCACCGAGCGCATGTTCAACTTCCACTACCGCATCGAGATCTACACACCCGAGCCCAAGCGGCAGTTCGGGTACTACAGCCTGCCCATCCTCATCGACGACGCGATCGCCGGTCGCATCGACCTCAAGAGCGACCGCAGGGCCGGAGTGCTGCGGGTGCAGAGCGCGTGGCTCGAAGACGGCAACGACGGCGGCTACGTGGCTGAACGCATCCGACCCGTGCTCGAATCGGCCGCCGCGTGGCAGGGGCTGGAGACGATTGAGGTTGTTGGCAAGGGTACGCTCTCGCCCTGGCTTTAGCTCCGCGTCTAGAACTTCGTCGCGTTGTTCAGCAGGCGCTGCACACGATCCGCGATCGGCGGATGCGTCGAGAAGAGACGGTCCATGAAGCCAGGCTTCATCGGGTCGTTCAACCACATGTGCGCCATGGTCGAGTTCTGCCGCTGCATGGGACGCGCGTACTCACCGATCTTGTGCAGGGCGCTCGCCAAAGCCTCGGGGTGGCGGGTCGTCATCGCTCCCGTCGCATCCGCCAAGTACTCGCGCTGACGTGACACCGCCGCCTGCACGACCGCTGCCACGAGGGGCGAGATGATGAGCGCCGCGATACCGATGACAAGGAAGATGATGTTGCCGCCATTGTTGTTGCTGCGGCCTCTGCCCCCTCCGAACCACATCATCCGCATGGCGATGTCGGCGATGAAGCCGATGGCGACGACGAGACCGAACACGATCATCGTCACGCGAATGTCATAGTTCTTCACGTGGGCGATCTCGTGGGCCATGACGCCCTCGAGCTCGCTGTCGGTGAGTATCTCCAGCAGACCCGTCGTGGCCGCCACCGATGCCGTTTCGGGTTTGCGGCCCGTCGCGAACGCGTTCGGTGACGGGTCATGGACGATGTACACCTTCGGCATCGGCATGCCCTCGGTAATGGCGAGGTTCTCCACGATGCGGTACAGGCGCGGATTGTCACGCTTCTCAATCTGGCGGGCGCCGCTCATCGCGAGCGCCTGAGAGCTCGCCGCGAAGTACTGGATGATCACGTAGATCGTCGCGCCGATGAGCGTGCCGATGAAGATGCCCCAACTCCCGTCGCCGTACAGGTAGTTGACGGCGAGAGCGAGGGCACCAATGATCACGAAGAAGATCGCGATGATGAAAACGGTGTTGCGCTTGTTGCGCGCAATGGCGCTATACACGGAGATGGCCTCGATTCAGGGATTGCTGAGGTCTCGATACGCGCGTGGCTGTGCCACACGCTGCTCGACCTTGAACCTTCAGTTGAGCCTTCTGCGAAGCCTCAACTTTCGGTTCAGAACTGCACGCGGGGCGGCTCGGCAATCGCTGCCGGCTCCGACACCTCGAAGAACTCGCGCTCGACAAAGCCCAGGCCGCGCACGAACAGGGTGTTGGGGAACACCTTGATCTTCGTGTTCAGTTCGCGCACACCACCGTTGTAGAAGCGGCGGCTCGCCTGAATCTTGTCCTCGGTGTCGACGAGTTCACCCTGAAGCTGCAGGAAGTTCTGGCTCGCCTGAAGCTGCGGGTAGGCCTCGGCGACGGCGAAGATGCTCTTGAGCGCCTGCTGCATGTGGTTCTCAGCGGCACCCGCCTCAGCGGGTCCCTGCGCGGCGAGGGTCTCGGCACGAGCCTTGGTGACGTTCTCGAAGACAGCCTTCTCGTGGGCGGCGTAGCCCTTGACGGCTTCGATGAGGTTCGGGATGAGGTCAGCACGACGCTTGAGCTGAACCGTGATGTCGCTCCACGCCTCATCCACGCGAACGTTGAGGCGCACGAGTCCGTTGTACGTCGCCCAGAGGTAGATACCGGCGATGACAACGAGACCGACGATGATGCCGATGACGATGATGAATTCCATGTGCAGAAAGCTCCTTTGTGGGCGCTGTGCGGTGCGGGCACCCGGGAGGTGCGCACCACGGTAGGGCAACTATATCTAACGGTCGGCTTCCATCGGCTGGGAGTTTGAGTTCAGCACACCCACCTGTAACGACACTGTCACCTCGCAGCTAGTGTTGCGTTATGGCTCAGCCCACGAATGGGCCCGTCTCACCGCGACGCGGCCGACGCCGCGCAGGGGACGGTGATGCGCGCGAGCAGATACTGGCAGCCGCGACGAAGGAGTTTCTCGACCGCGGCTACGATGCCGCATCCATTCGTGGAATCGCCCGCCGCGCCGGAGTCGACCCGGCACTCGTGCACCACTACTTCGACGACAAAGCCGACCTGTTCGCCGAATCGGTGCGCACCCCCATCCGCCCGGATCAGGTCGTGAAGCAGGCGCTGCAGGGGCCTCGGGATCAGATCGGGGTGAACCTCGTGACCGCGGTTCTCACGGTGCTCGAGAACGACAAGTCCCGGGACCGGGTCATCAGTCTCTTGCGCACCGCCCTCGGCCACGACTTCGCGGCAACAATGCTGCGCCAGTTCATCATGCGCGAGGTTCTGCACCGCATCGCCAAGGAGCTCGAGGTCGACGACGGGGAGCTGCGCGCAACCGCGGTGGCGACACAGATCGTGGGGCTCATGGTGGTGCGCTACGGCGTGCGGGTGGAACCACTCGCGAGCGCACCCATCGACGAAGTGGCGAGGCGGATCGGGCCGGTCGTGCAGTGGCACCTCACCGGGTATCCGGCTTCGCTTGACAAGGAGGCACCGGCGGGCGAATAATTCACCACATGGTGAATTACGCAATCAGTGCTCGCGAACTCCGAGTGCGCCGAGGCAAGCACGAAGTGCTGCACGGGCTCAGCTTCGAGGTGCCGACGGGCTCCCTCGTCGGCCTGCTCGGGCCCAGCGGCTCCGGCAAGACCACCCTCATGCGCTCCATCGTCGGCGTGCAGAAAGCCGTCAGCGGAACCCTCACCGTACTGCGCAACCCCGCCGGCAGCGCCAGCCTGCGCAGCCGCATCGGCTACGTCACCCAAGCCGCAAGCATCTACCTCGACCTCACCGTGCGTCAGAACGTCTCCTACTTCGCCTCCATTCTCGGCGCCGACCGTGACGACATCGACCGTGTGATCAATGACACCGAGCTCGGCAACCAGGCCGACCAGCTTGCGGGCTCACTGTCCGGAGGTCAGCTGAGCCGCGCATCCCTCGCCGTTGCCCTTCTCGGCACCCCCGATCTGCTCGTGCTCGACGAACCCACCGTCGGACTCGACCCCGTGCTGCGGTTCGAGCTGTGGGCGCTGTTCCGCCGCCTCGTCGATGGGGGCACCACGATCCTCGTCTCCAGCCATGTCATGGACGAGGCCACCCGGTGCGACCGGCTGCTGCTCATCCACGACGGGCACATCCTTGCCGACGAGACGCCCTCGAGCTTGCTGCAGAGCACAGGAACCACGGATGCCGACGACGCATTCCTTGCCCTCATCCGTGCGGCCGATGACCATGCCGACAACGGTGGAAGGGAGGCGTCATGAACCTGCGCCGCACCCTCGCCACCACGTCACGCGTGCTGCTGCAGGTGCGCCATGATCCTCGCACCGTCGGGCTGCTGCTCATCGTGCCGAGCGTGCTCATCGGGCTCGTGGCGTGGATCTTCGCCGACACAGGAGTGTTCGACTACATCGGTCCCGCCATGATCGCCCTGTTCCCCTTCGTCATGATGTTCGTCATCACGAGCATCACCACCCTGCGGGAGCGGCAGAGCGGCACCCTGGAGCGGCTCCTCGCCCTGCCAACGAGCAAACTCGACTTCATCCTCGGCTACACCATCGCCTTCGGCCTGCTCGCGATCGTGCAGTCCGCCGTGATCGTCGGCTTCGCCGTGTGGGTGTGCGGACTCGAAATCGAGGGATCCATGTGGCTGCTGCTCGCCGTCACCATCTCCGACGCCGTGCTCGGCACTGCACTCGGACTGCTGGCGAGCGCATTCGCCCAGACCGAGTTCCAGGCGGTGCAGTTCATGCCGGCGTTCGTGTTCCCACAGATACTGCTGGGCGGGGTGTTTCTGGCTCGGGAGACCATGCCCGATGTGCTCCACGCGATCTCGGACTGGCTTCCGCTCAGCCACGCGATCGACGCTCTCAACGCCGTCGCCCGCGACACCGAGGATGCCGGTTACATCGGCGTGAAGCTGCTGATCGTCGGTGCATTCATCGTCGGCTCGATCGTGCTCGGCGCGATCACCCTGCGGCGCCGCACCCCGTAGTCACGCCACCAGTCGAGTAGCCCCCTCCGGCGGGGTATCGAGACCGCGCTCCCACCGACGCACCACTTCGCATCAAACGCACGGCCTACAAATGGCGCGTCGTATGCGAAGTGGCGCGAAGACGGGCAGCGGGTGAGGTTTACGGCCCGAGAACCCGATCGAGGTACGGGTTGCTGAGGAGACGTTCCGGATCGAGGCGATCACGCACGGCAAGGAAATCACCGAAGCGCGGGTAGAGCGTGGCGAGACTCTCAGCATCCTGGTAATGGATCTTGCCCCAGTGCGGCCGCCCGGCGCACCCCCGCATGATGTCCTCCACCGCACGGAAGTACTCGTGGTGGTCCTCGCGAAAGTAGCGGTGCACGGCGATGTAACCCGTCTCGCGACCGTATGTGGTGGAGAGCCACAGATCGTCGCTCGCAGCGGCGCGAACCTCGATGGGGAACGATACCCGCCACCCTCGCGAGTCGATGAGCGAGCGGATGGCGCGCACGGCATCCGGAATCGCCTCACGGTCGATCGCGTACTCCATCTCCTTGAACCGCACGGTGCGCTTCGTCGTGAACACCGACGTCGAGGCGTCGGCGAAGTCGCGATTGCCGGTGAGGCGCGTCGCGAGTCGATTGATACGGGGAATCGCTCCCGGGAGCACCGCGCCGATCACGCAGGCCGCGCGGAACACGCCGTTCGACATGAGCGTGTCATCGAACCAGCGCTGCACGGGACCGAGTGGGCTCAGTGAGGCATCCGCTGGCAGTCGTGTGTTCGTCTTCGTGAGTGCCATCGTCGTGTGCGGGAACCAGAAGAGTTCGAAATGGTCTGTGGCATCAACCCGTGCTCCGAAGGCATCGAGTACCTCGTCGAGCGGTTCGGGCCGCTCCCGGGCCTCCTGCACGGTGACGTCGACGAGGATGCCGAGGGCGCCGAGGCCGAGCCGCACGGCAGGCCACAGGTCAGCGTTCTCGTCAGCGCTCGCGCGCAGCACCTCGCCATCGGCGGTGACGAGGGTCGCGGCGACGAGCTGCGCGGCGAGCCCGGGGAACGAGCCACCGGTGCCGTGGGTTCCCGTCGAGGTGGCTCCCGCGATGGTCTGAGCGTCGATGTCGCCGAGGTTCTCCATGGCGAGGCCGTGCGGAGCGAGCAGGGCGGGCAGCTGGTACAGGTTGGTGCCCGCCCCGAGAGTGACCTGCCGAGCATTCGCGTCGACCGCGAGCAGCCCGTCGAGCCCCGCGAGATCGACCTGCACGCCGGGCGCGGCGGCGATGCCCGTGAAGCTGTGCCCGGCACCGATGACCTTCACAGTGAGCCCCAACTCGCGCGCACGGCGCACGACGGCGACCACCTCTTCGACCGAGTTGGGGCGTGCAATCGACACGGGGTCGGCGGTTTCGCTGCGCCCCCAGTTGCGCCACCGACCGCCCCTCTCGAGCAGTTCTACAGCCACGCCCTGCCTTCCCCGC
>DAOMOV010000113.1:0-6438 GCA_035444505.1 Terrimesophilobacter sp. | reverse complement strand
GGGTCGAGGCCGTGCTTTCGCGCGAGGCTCGCGTACCGACCCGCCGTGTATTCCATGAGCGCCGCGACATCCACGTCGCGCCGCCACGCGCCTTTCCCATCGTCGTGCAGACGCTCCAGGAGCGCGCGCAGTCCCTCCGGGGTGCGGAACGACGTGGGAGCGGCCTGGGTAGACATGGCGGGCTCACAGGCGGCGGAGCGGGTCGCGGCTGACAGAGGACTGGTGCGCGGGCGACTGCCCGAACGCGGAGAGCGGCGCGATGCCCTGGGCACGCGCCCGGATGCCTGGCCGGGTCACCGGAGTTGCCTGCGGCGAGGTCTGCCGACGCTCCTCGACGCGGCGTGCCAGCTCGGTGCGCAGGTCGATGCCGCGCCCGATCATGCGGGCCGAGGCGGATGGGAGTAGCTCGGTCGGGCGGACCCACACCACCTGGCTGCGGTCGTGCTCTGCGCTCAGGCGCTCCAGGAGTGGGTGGCCGCCGCGCCACGTCTGCGCGGCGAGCCACGGGTCGGTGTGGCGCGCCAGCTCCGAGATCTCAGCAGCCTCGCTCGGTGTCGGCTTCAGCGTGTGGAGGACATCGGCAAGCCGACGGGCGTGCTCGTCTTCCGGCAGCTCATCGTTCACAGCGCCCCTCCTTCCGATGCGGAGGCGAGCGCGGGCGTCGCCAGCCAACGACCGACCGTGGACGGATGCACCCCGGTCGCACGAGCGATGGCGGTGTTCGTCATGCCGTCCTCCTTCATCCGCAGAGCGAGTTCTCTAGGAGCAAGGTGCGCGGGCGCTTCCGGCGACAGGTACTCGACCGCGCTTGACACCAGCTCGGCCGTCTGCGTCGACGGCTCTGCACGGAACCGTCGAGTGAGCACCACCGTCAGGTGCGTGATCGCCAGCAGCACGAGCGGCGGAACCGCGGCAACCGATCCCGCGAGCGCAGAAGGAACGTCGGCGTCAGCGGCGACGACCGCGTGGATCGCGTTGGCTGCGACCGAGACCGCGGCACCGGCCATGAGTAGCAGCCACGGATACCAGGCGGCACGCTGCCCCGCGAGCGCGACGACGGACACCGTGGCGACGACGATGATGCCGTCCACGATGAGCGGCCACGCCCACGCCTGGCTCTCATCGATGCCGGAGCGTCGCGCGAGGTCGGCGAGCGCCGTGAACGACAGCCAGAAGGCGGCTGCGGCGATGAATACGGTCCCAGCTACCGCCGTCCACACAGCGATCCGCCCGCGCGGCTGTTGCGTGCTGCCGGGGATCACGAGAGCACCTGACCCGATGAAGGCTGAGCTGCATGGCTGGGCACGGAACTGGCGGCGGGCGCGGACGGTGCGCCCCTCGCTACGCGGTGCGCCGAGCGGATCGTCGTCTCGATCTCCGGCGCGGGCAAGCCTGCGCGCTCAGCAGCCGGCCCCAGCGCGGCACGCACCCGGTCGGGCGGGATGCCCGCCTCGATAAGTCGACACGAGGCCCAGAACAGGCCGCGGTTGCGCTCGCCCTCGCCGCGCATCTCGACCCAGCGGGCGATCCGCTCCACGTCAACGCCGTCCGTTCTCTCGACAGGGATTACGGGCATCGGACGCACCGGTCGCGGATCGAGGAACTGCCGCAGCGCGCGGGCATCGACGGGAACCGCATCGCCTCGCCCGGAGCCGATGAGGGCATACGCACTCGGCCCCGCATCGGTGGCGATGATCGAGGGCGGCACGATGACGTAGCCGCCCGATCCCCGGAAGTCGATGCCAGCACGCGCCACCTGCCAGGACGGCTGCACCAGCTCGGGATCGGCAGGGTAGTAGGCATGGACTCCGCCCGAGGGTGTGCGAATGAACGCGGCCCAGCGATCCGTCAGCCCCTCGCGCCGGGCCAGCTCGAACGCTGCGAAGCCGCGGATCGCCCCGTGCACGTCGACATCCACGACCTCCAGCCCGGAGATCTGACCCGTCGGCATCCCGATGTTGGCGCGCGGCCACCGCCCCCACCAGCGAGCGACTTGGCGCGGTTCGGTGCTCGCCTCGTGGAATCCCCGCTTGGTCAGCGGGCGCTTGCCTCCTGTGACGCAGGGAAAGACCGGGATGCCTGCCTCGGCGTAGCGACACGCTGCGGCGCTCGGCGACAGCCCGGTGAGCGAGGCGAGCAGGGCGGCGGTATCCATCGGCTGGCGCTCTCCGCGCGAGGCTTCCGGCATCGTCATCTCGGCACCTCCTCTGGCCTGGTCGTGAGCCGTGGGGCTCTTGTCGATCAGGTGCGCCGGGGTTCCCAAGAGACGGTCGCCGCCCGATGGGCAACGCAGTCAGGCCGCGGGGTCGCGCTGTGCTCATGGAATCGTCTCCTCCCGCTCACCGGGAAGTCGCGTTGAGCATGCTCAAGACTCTCCCGAGACTCCGTTCTAACACCGCGCGTTGAGCATGCGCAACGGTTGATTTGTGCATGCTCAACGGCTAGATTGAGCATGCACAACTACCCTTGGGCCTGGGCTACGTCGATGCCTTGGCCCTCCCGAAGGGAAGGGGGGTCAGCGACGATGACTGAAGACGAAAGTCAGGCTGCGGCTGACGACCTCGCCAAACGTCTGCGACTTCTGATGGATGTCGCTGTCGCCGAGTCCGGCTCCGAACCGACCTACTCGCAGATCGCGGAGTATCTGAGACGACGTGGCATCAGCCTGTCTCGATCACGATGGACGTACATGGTCAACGGCCACCGATACGTTCAAGACACCGCAATCTTCGAGGGACTCGCGGACTTCTTCGACGTTGATGCTGCCTTTCTTGCGGGGGAGAGCGGCGTGGCTACCCCGGAGAAGGTCTCCGCCCAGCTCGACCTCGTGCGTTCGATGCGTGCAGCGAAGGTGAAGTCCTACGCTGCTCGCACACTCGGCGACATCTCGCCGAAGGCGCTCCAAGCCATCAGCAAGTTCCTGGATGAGGAAATGATGCGAACACCCGAGCACTGACGGGTGTCGCGCACCACGGAGCCGAGACCAGTAACTGCTCGGCCGAGAGGGGGTAAACGTGAACACCGAAGAGACCGTAACGGCCGCCGTCTCCGATCTGCGGCTCGGCAGCAGATTCACGCTTGCGCACCTTCTCCAGGCCATACAGGAACGGCGGCATCGTAGGCTCCGCGTCGTCGAACTCGCCGACCTCGACACCCGCGACGGCATCTGTGCCCTCTGGCTGGTCACCGACACCGAAGACTTCGTGCTCCACGCACGCAGCGACTCTGCACTGCACCGCCAGCAGTTCGTCCTTCACGAGTTGGCCCACATGATCCTCGGTCACACGGAGGGCGATGATTGCACAGCCGGGGACGTCTTGCTGCCCAACATCCCTCCTCGCACGCGCGGACGCCTGCTCAAGCGACAGGACATTGACAGTGAGACGGAGATCGCCGCCGAGTCGCTCGCTGATCGGTTGGCCGCGGGCATCCGAGGATCGGTGTTCGCCGAGTCCCGCTATTCGGAGATTTTCGGGTGATCCAGGCGCTCGTCGCGACGCTCATGTGGGCGCTCGTGGCGAGCCTGCTCATCTTCCGCCGCAAACGGGCGGATCGAAGCATCACCTACGCTTCCTTCACGATTGCCGTCGCGATGACCCTGAACGTCGACGCCATCTACCTCGCCACCGATCCGCTTCTTGGCGAGACGAATGTCACGACCCTCGTTTCGGATGGGCTGCTGATGACCGGGATCTTCTTTCTCGGTCGAGGCGTCATGAAGGCCGACGAGTATCGCCCCAGGCTCGTGCGGGTCGCCGTGGGCATCCCGGTGCTCCTCACCTCGCTTCTTGCGATCACCACGACGTTCGTGTTCATCGACCGAGGCACAACCACGACTCGGTTCATGATCGACCTCGGCGCGCAACCCGCAGCAGCGGCCTACTCGATCATCAACTTCAGCTACTTCTTCCTCGTAATCACGACGATGATGATCCTCGCCGCGCGGCAATATCTGCGCAGCTCCGGCATCCAGCGTCTCCCCGCGGCTCTGCTGAGCCTGGGATCGGCGTTCGGCGGCGCACTGTGCCTGGCCGTGCTCATCATGGACGTCGCACACGTCACAGGACATCGCGATCTCATGCGCGCCGTCCAACCCGCCTACGAACCGCTTTCTCTACTCGCGTTCCTTTTCCTATGCGCGGGCTTCGCCGCGCAGCCTGCCGTCCGCCGCGCACAGCACGACATGCGCCGGAAGCGCACCGTCGGTCTCGCGACACAGTTGGAGCCTCTCTGGAAGCGGGCGTCCCTCGTGCGGCCTGGGCTGAGCCAAGCAGACCCGCTCGCTGCGAGCGGGGATGACCTGGAGAGCCGTCTACACCGAGAGATCGTTGAGATCCGCGACGCGATGATCGACCCGCGCGTCACCTTCGACATCAGCGCAGCCGAGCGCGCCCTACTGAATCGCGCCGAGAGCCACCTCCTCGGACTCGACACGAGAGCGACACGGACCACCGCTTCGCCAGGAGGCCGGGTCGACCAGGAGGGCAGTTCGTGATGCGACGGGTCGCGCTAGGTGCCGGACTCGTTGCGGCAGGCGCGCTGGGTGTCGGCTGGGTGATCGCGCGGCGGCTGACAGCCCCCAGCACGCGGCGATACGACCTGACCGTCCGCGAGGTTGAGCGCGACGGCGACGGCCCTCTCATCGTGCTCGACCGAACTCGCCAGACCGCAGCCGAAGGCGCGTACAACCTCTGGTTCGAGAACGGAGGCTGGGCGCAACTCTCCGAAGACGTGCTCGACCGTGGACCGACTCTGATCGCACGACGGGTGACGAGCACGGCATCGGGGCTCACTCTCAGGGCTGGCGATCACGTCTCCTGGAGCGGCATCTACTATCCGACCCCGCCCGACGCCAGCTTTCACGCACATGACATCACCATTGATACCCCCGCGGGGCCTGCCCCCGCCTGGCGCATCGACGGCGATGGTGCCAGGTCGACGTGGGCAATCCACCTACATGGCCTCGGCAGCGTCCGAGCCGGAACACTTCGCGGCGTGCTCGCTGCAACCGAGCGCGGCTACACCTCGCTCGTCATCAGCTACCGAGCCGACGGTGAAGGCCCGAAAGTCGGCAACGGTCGCTCAACGCTCGGCTTCACCGAGGCCGACGACGCCGCGGCAGCTATCGAGTATGCGATGCTGCACGGAGCCCGACGGGTCGTGCTGTTCGGATGGTCGATGGGTGCGGCCATCGCGCTTCAGCTCGCTCACCACCCGTCATATCGACGCAGCATCGCAGGTCTCGTGCTCGACTCACCCGTGCTCGACTGGACCGAAGTCATCAAAGCGAACTGCACCCGCAGCGGACTCCCCGCAGCCGCGGGCAGCCTCGCGATCCCGTGGCTGACGCTCCGCCCGCTGGCCCACATGGTCGGCCTGCCCGAGCGCATCCCGCTCCGATCCTTCGACTGGACGGTTCGTGCCGAGGAACTCACCGCGCCCACGCTCATCCTTCACGGCACCCACGACGACTCCGTACCGATACGGCTCTCACAAGCACTCCGAGATGCTCGGCCTGGCCTTGTTTCGCTGGAGACTTTCGACGCCGGACATACGCTCTCGTGGAACTCTGACCCCGTGCGATGGCAGAGGGAGGTGATCGCCTGGCTCGCCGCGCACGTCCCATCCTGAACGTCGGTACTCGTCGGTAGTCTCGAAGTTGGGTTTCAAGTCGGAAGGGTCGCCGTGCGGCTAGAGGACATCGCCGCGACCGCGCGGCTGGCGGGCATCGTGCCGGGGCGCGCGGTGACAGTGCTGGCGGCGCAGATGCACGGCGCGAACGCGGTCGAGGTGACCTACCAGGACGACAACGGGGTGCTCGGGCAGGTCGTGCTGTTCCGTGAGGACGAGGCGAAGATCGCGCCGCACCTAGAATCGGGCCGTCCGTTCGATGCCGATCCGCGGAACTTCCGGCTGGCTGCGGAGGCGCAGCGGATCATGCTGGCGGGGCTGCACGATCCGATGCTGGCGGTCGCGACGGAGCTCGGCCGGTACCGCGGCGCGATGCTCGGCTTCGCTAGGACGCAGCTCCTGCGCGGCCAGAACCGCTACGTCGCGGCGATGCGCGAGGCGACGCGGCTGCTCGAGGCGGTCGCGCAGGACGCGGCGCAGCCGCGCTAGCCGGCCTCGTCGTCGCGCAGCAGGCGCAGCGCGGCGATCAGCGTGCGCTCGTAGCGCGCCCGCTCGCGCGCGACGGCCTCGGGCGGCCAGTCGCGGAAGCCGCGGCCGCTCTTCGCGCCGAGCCGGCCGTCCGCCACCAGCCGCTCGAGCGTCGGGCTCGGCGTCGGATCGTTGCAGAGCGACGGATAGATCGTGCGCGCCGCGGCGAGCTGCGTCTCCAGCCCGGCGAGCTCCTTCTGCAGGATCGGCCCGGCGGCGACATAACGGAAGCCGAAGGCGTAGCGCACCGCCGCATCCACGTCCTCGGCGGTCGCGAGG
>DAOMOV010000112.1:0-6456 GCA_035444505.1 Terrimesophilobacter sp. | reverse complement strand
ATTCTCGACCGTGAGAGCGCCCGACGACAACTCGGCCACCAGGCTGAGCCCGATCCCACCGTACGCCGACGTGTGACCGCTGAACGTCGACGAATCAATGACCACCGAAGGGTCTGCGGTCCCGACTTGAACCAGAAAGACACCGCCGCCATCCTCACCAGCAATGTTGTCACGGAACGTGGAGAACTCGACGGTCAGGCTCGCGGTCGCCAGATCCGCATACAGCCCGGCGCCTGCGACCGCGTCGTTGCCGGAGAAAGTGGAGTGAGTGACCGTGACGGACGCAAGCACGTCAGCGCCGATCAGCACGCCCCCACCATCCAGTGCATTGTTCCTTTCGAACGTGATGCCGTCAAGACGCACCTCACCCGTGGCTGGAACGGTCCCCGCGAAGTGGATCCCGCCGGCTGATGTCGCCGAATTGAAAACAAAGTCAGAGTCCTCCACCGTCACCCGGGTTCCGACATCCCCCACCCAGAACGCACCGCCATCGGCGGCACGGTTCTCAGTGAACGTTGCGTCACTGACCGAGACGAGCGACGGTGCGCTGGTGGCCGCCGAACCCAGATACACGGCCCCGCCATCACCATCGGCATCGTTGAACTCGAAGCTTGAGCCCGTCACCTCAAAATCTGAGGTCACCGTGATCATCGCAATGGCACCGCCGTTGTCGCCCGCGTAGTTCTCCGTGTACGTGCCCGCGCTGATCAGGGCGCTCCCGCCGATTGTTCCCGCGTAGATGGCACCACCCGATCCGCTGCCCGCCTCATTCAGCGTGAACGTGCCGCCCGTGATGGTCACGTTTCCCGACACCGCGCTCAGCGCGACCGCACCGCCGTTGACCCCGGCAGTGTTCCTGTCAAACGTCGAGTCGATGATCGCCGCCGTCGACACCGACCCGCTCACGGCACCGCCCGACGTAATCGCGTTCTCATTGGACAGGAACTCGCTGTTACGGATGGTGAGGCTTGCCCCGGCTGCGTCAAGGCTGACCGCACCCTCCGCCGACACGAACCCCGAGACGCGCACGCCGTCGAGCATGAGGCTTGCCGCGTCATCCACATCGATGGCCCTCAGGATGTCGAAGACACCCGGGCCCACAAGCGCCAGATCACTGAACACGACATCGGCTGTAGCACCATTCACGACGAAGTACGGCCACTCCGGCGCAGGGAGGCCCGACAACGTCGAAATCGCTAGAATGTCCATGCCGGGGCCGACAATCTGCAGCGACTTGTCGATGACAATCGGATCGTCCAGCGTGATCGAGGTCACTGCGGAATGGAACGTGATGGAATCACCCGAGTTCGCGTTGGCAATCGCCTCCCTCAGTGTCCCCGCGCCGCTGTCCGCCCCCGATGTCACGGTCAGGACGGCCGCCGACGCGGCCATGGGGGTAGCCACGACTCCCAAAAGCGCGAGGCCCACGATGGAGATCAGCGCGGTAAGACGCCTCGAACGGGACGATTTCATAGGGGTTCCTCACACTCGGGCCCCGATCGCGGTGCCCGCAGAGCACGTCGATCGGGAGCAGCACTACGCCGCACGTGTGCGAGGCTAGCGATCACCCTCCAACGGCACATCACCCCACAGGGTTAAATCTGAGCTGACTGAACCGTCAACGCATCGAGCCCCGGGGTCAGCCGTCGAGACGGTGCATCCAGCCGTGGCGGTCCTCGACTCGCCCGTACTGGATGCCCGTGAGCTCCTCACGCAGTGACATGGTCAGCTCGCCTGCCGCAGCATCCGGTGACCCGATCGTGAAGTCGGCGGCCTTCAGCATGCCGATCGGCGTCACCACCGCGGCGGTGCCGCACGCGAACACCTCGGTGATGTCACCGGATGCCACACCCTCGCGCCACTCATCGAGCGTCACCCTGCGCTGCCCCACCCTGTGGCCACGATCCTTCGCCAACTGCAGGATCGAATCGCGCGTGATGCCCTCCAGAATGCTCTCCGATGCGGGGGTCACCAGGGTGCCGTCCTTGTAGACGAGCACGATGTTCATGCCACCCAGCTCCTCCAGGTATTTGCCCTCCGCAGAATCGAGGAACAGCACCTGCTGGCACCCGTTCTCAGCGGCCTCCGCCTGCGGCAGCAGGCTCGATGCGTAGTTGCCGCCCGTCTTCGCCGCCCCCGTGCCGCCCTTGCCGGCGCGCGCATAGTTCGTCGACAGCCAGATCGACACCGGCGCAACACCGCCCGAGAAGTACGCACCCGCCGGGCTCGCAATGACGTAGTAGGCCACCTTGTGCGCTGGCCGCACCCCCAGGAACGCCTCCTTCGCGAACATGAACGGGCGCAGGTACAGGCTCGTCTCCGGCGCCGACGGCACCCAGTCGCCATCCACGGCGATCAACTGGTGCAGCGAGTCGATGAAGTGCTCCGCCGGCAATTCGGGTAGTGCGAGCCGATGAGCGGAGCGCTGCATGCGCGCCGCGTTCTGGTCGGGTCGGAACGTCCACACCGAGCCGTCCGCGTGCCGGTAGGCCTTCATGCCCTCGAAGATCTCCTGACCGTAGTGCAGCACCGCCGCCGACGGGTCCAGGCTGATCGGCCCGTACGGCTGAACCCGGGGACGGTGCCAGCCGCCCTTCTGCGACCAGCAGATGTCCACCATGTGGTCGGTGAAGTGCACTCCGAACCCCGGGTTCGCCAGAATCTCCTCCCGCTCCTGCGGGCTCCGAGCCGCAAGGTTGCGGGTGACCTGCCAGTCGAGGGCGGTTGCGGTGGTCATGACAACTCCTTCTACCAAACGCTCAAACAAACGTGTTGCGTACTATTCTGCCCCCGCCAGGCGCGCCACAATCGCGTCACCCACCTCAGCGGTGCTGCGCGAAGCCGAGCCGCGTGCCTCGAGGTCCGCCGACACCGCCTTGCGGACCTTCGCCGCGGCATCCGGCTGCCCCTGATGCTCCAGCAGCAGAGCCGCTGACAGGATCGCGGCAGTCGGGTCGGCCAGCTGCTTGCCCGCGATGTCGGGCGCCGAACCGTGCACCGGCTCGAACATGCTCGGGAACACCCCTGACGGATTCAGGTTGCCCGATGCCGCCAGCCCGATACCACCGGTCACTGCGGCCGCCAGATCGGTGATGATGTCGCCGAACAGATTGTCGGTGACGATCACGTCGAACTGTCCCGGGTTCGCCACGAGGTGAATGGTGGCCGCATCCACGTGCTGGTAGCCCACCTCAACCTCGGCAAACTCCCTCGCCACCCGGTCGACCGTGCGCTGCCACAGAGAACCCGCGAACGTCAGCACGTTCGTCTTGTGCACGAGGGTCAGCTTCTTGCGGTCACGCCCCGCTGCCAGTTCGAAGGCGAACCGCACAACACGCTCCACACCGTGCGCGGTGTTGACACTGACCTCCGTCGCGACCTCATGCTCAGTGCCGGTGCGCAGACTGCCCCCGTTGCCCGTGTACGGCCCCTCGGTGCCCTCCCGCACTACCACGAAATCGATGACACCCGGGTGGGCGAGGGGCGAGGCAACGCCGGGCAGCAGGATGCCTGGCCGCAGGTTCACGAAGTGGTCGAACGCGAAGCGCAGCCTCAGCAGCAGACCGCGCTCCACGACGCCGCCGGCGAGACGAGGATCACGCGGGTCGCCGCCGACTGCGCCGAGGAGGATCGCGTCGTGCTTGCTGAGGGCCTCGAGGTCATCGTCGCCGAGGATCGTTCCCGTCGCGATGAAGTGCCCCGCCCCGAATGGGTACTCGGTTGACGTCACCGTGACAGCATCGCCGACCGCAGCGCGCAGCACCTTGAGTGCCTCCGCGATCACCTCCGGGCCGATGCCGTCTCCGGCAATGACGGCGAGGTCGAGGGTGCGTGACATGTAACCTCCGGATCGCGAAGAAAGCTGTTCTGCCAGCGTATCGCGCCGCAGCGTGCCACTCGGAGCGGGTGACCGTCAGCGGCCCCCGCCGCCACCGCCACCCCCGCCGCCGCCCGAGAAGCCGCCACCCGACGAACCACCGCTGAAGCTGCCGCCGCTGCTGCCCGACCACGATGAGCTCGACGAGCTCGGCGTGCTCCGGGCGACGGGCGACACGGAGAGGGATCCGAGTGCGACAGAGAACGACGACCCGTCAAATGACCCCGACGATACGAACCAGTCCGGTGCCGCACCGCCATACAGGATGGCGAGCTCGTTCGCCCACTCGCGTTCCACGCCCCAGAGCACCGCGAATGGGAGCAACCGTTCGTACAGTTTCACGCGCTGCGCCGGGAATGTCGGGTCCAGGCCCTCCGCGCGCACCCTCAGGGCACCCTCGGGGCTCTGCAGCATTCGGAATCGTTCCTCCTCCGCGAGCTTCAGGTAGTCGCGGATGCCGAGAAGGTACTCCTCACGTTTGACCCCCTCCGCGGTCGGCACCGGTGGTCTCCACGCGAAGCCGAGGCACACGAAGATACCGACCATGGCGAGCATAAAGCCGATGATGCCCCACGGATTGACGTTGCCGAAGAACACCGACAGCATGAATACGCCCATGGTCACGAACGCCATGAGGAACATGACCACCGCCCCGATGATGCCGACGGCGGAAGACCTCGTCTGCAGCAGGCCCCGGTCGATGACGCGCTGACGCACCGAACCTGCCACCTGAGCGATGGCGGTCGCAGCGCGGTCGTCGACGATCCCCACCTCTTGAAGAGCACCCGGCTCGGTCGAACCGAACAGGGCATGCACGAGACTCAGCTCGTGGTCATCGAGTCCCTCCGCGGTGAGCAACTGCAGTGAATACCGTGCGCCACTGCCCGTCACCGGGTAGTCGAGAATGCGCAGATGCCCCCGCACCGCGAAGCTCACGATCTGCGCTGGCACCCCGTAGCGTCGTCGACCGATCAACTCAGCGGACTCCATCACACTCACGTCTTTCGGTGCCGTGTACTGCGGAACGATGATGCCGGTGCCCTTCGATGACCGGGGCCGCACGAACCGCCACACGATCGTGAACGCCGTACCCAGCACGACGATCGCCGCTGACGCGTAGGAGCCGACGTCAATCCACCACGCCGCCACCGGCGACGCGGGAGCGAAGGGGAACCCCTCCTCCGGAATGCCCGGGCCGGGGGCATCCGGGTCGGGCTCGACCTGCACGAAGGTGCCCCGCTCGAAGGCGATCGCCACGGTGAGGTTCTCGCCCGGTCCCAGTTCGACCGCACTCGCGACGAACAGGGCGCCCTGTGCTTCGTCGACGCGCTCAAGCTCGCACGCACCCTGTTCGCCGAGAGCGCCCGAGTAGCAGGCGGCTTCCCCCGTGAGCAGGTCCGTGAGCGCGGAGTCGACGTGCACGCGTGCCGCGACCGTGTGGAATGGCTGCGCCCAGCCGGTGCCGTTCGTGTCCCAGTAGAACTCGTCGGCGTCGGTGTCGGCGAACGAGCGCACCACGTTGCGCTGCTCGTACGTGATGACGTACGTGGTGCGGCCGTGCACGAACTCGTCGGTTCCGAGAGCCAGCTCGACGAGTTCCCCACTGCCGATCACCTCGAAGTGCACCGCCGCGCCGTGCTCATCGATGACGCTCACAACGCGAGTCTCGAGCGGAACCCCATCGTAGTAGTTCGGGATCGCACGGATGATGCCCCGGTTCTGATCGAACTCGGGGAACACCGCGACAAGAGTCTCGACGGTGCGCAACGTCGAGTGGCCTGACTCGTCGATGCCGAGGTAGTAGTCGGCGTCGTAGGAGGCGAACTCGAAGTCCTGAACGCCTGACGATGCCGACGGCAGGGTCGCCACGGCAGCACCACCCGAGACCGAGAGGAGAACGGCGACACCCACAGCGAGAGCCGAACCCAACCTGACGAGACTGATCACGTGAGCGAGCCTACCGGCGTGCCCCATTCAGGGCGCGTGCGGGTTATGTTCAGGTTCCACCCAGCGTGGGTCGCGAGTCTGACTGCAGAAGAACCGAAGGAAAGGACAGGGAAAATGGGAATCGGAACCGGAATCGTGCTCTTCGTTCTCGGCGCTATCATTGCTTTCGCTCTCAACGTCACCGTTGACTGGGCAGACCTGACTCTCATCGGCTACCTGCTCATGGGGGCTGGTGCCGTGGTCTTTCTCATCTCGCTCGTGCTCACCCTGCGCCGCCGCTCCAGTGTGGAGACGGTGCGCCACGTCGACAGCAGCGGCGAACGCGTCACTCAGCGCGAATCACGCAGCGATGACGCTGACCCGCTCATCTAGCACCCTTACATCCAGTCAGTTATGGGAATCCCATAAGTGAGAAATTCTAGCGCTCGCTCATCCAGCACACTGACATCCAGCACCCTGAATGTTCGCAACTCAGGCTAAACCCGTGAGATTGTGGGTTCTTTGAGCACGAAGTGGCTCATGAAATGAAAACTGCCTGAGTTACGAACGAGAAGCAGGTTGGCCTACCCCGACGCAACGGGCTACTCGGTGATGATGATCTGGCGCACCAGGTCGGCGTCTATCTCCTGCTG
>DAOMOV010000111.1:6095-6512 GCA_035444505.1 Terrimesophilobacter sp. | reverse complement strand
GTGGCCATGAGGATCGTCGTGCCGCCGAGGTTGATGCGCTCCAGCAGCGCCATGATGCCCGCGCTCGTCGCCGGGTCGAGGTTCCCGGTCGGCTCATCCGCCAGCAGAATCGCCGGCTTGTTCACGATCGCCCGCGCAATCGCGACACGCTGCTGCTCACCACCAGACAGCTCGTGCGGGAACCTGCCCGACTTGCCCGCCAGACCGACCATCTTCAGCACATCCGGAACGGCCTCGTGGATGAACCCCTTCGACTTGCCGATCACCTGGAGGGTGAACGCCACGTTATCGAACACCGTCTTCTGCGGCAGCAGACGGAAGTCCTGAAAAACGACACCCAGGTTGCGGCGAAAATAGGGAACCTTGCGCGCCGGCAGGCGGCCGAGATTCTGCCCCAGCACGTGAATCGTGCCTCTT
>DAOMOV010000111.1:0-6030 GCA_035444505.1 Terrimesophilobacter sp. | reverse complement strand
CAGGAACACGAACTCGCCCCGCAGCACCTCCAGACTCACGTCGCCGAGAGCGGGGCGCGGATTGCCCGGATAAGTCTTCGTGACCTCGTCGAAAAGAATCATGACCCTACGAGCCTAGGCAGGGTCGTGCAGATGCCCGGTAGCGACTCGCTCAGCAGGTACCGGCTCCCCGCGGCTGTCGGCGTCACGAGTTGCGGCAAATCCGTAATGACGAGAACCTGGATAACGGATTTTCCGCAACTCACGTGAGTCCCTGCAGGCCTACGCCGAGACGGGTGAGTACTCCGGGCAGTTCACGCGCAGCTCCTGGGTCGGCAGGGCGATCTGCAGCAGGTTGCAGCGCGCCTCCGGAACACCCGGCTGGAAGAAGCGGCACGTCGTACACGTGCGCGCCACCGTGATGATGCCCGAGTCGAGCATCCGCTCGATCACGCCCAGCAGCACCTCGAAGGTCTGCTCCTGCCGGCCCTCGGCCAGCCCTGCCACGCTGTCGCGCAGCATCCGGTCCGCCTCCGTCAACCGGTGCAGCACCGCCCGCCCGGTATCGGTCAGCGTCGTGGCCGTCTGCCGACGATCCTCGGGTGTCGGGTACCGCCGGATAAGGCCCTTGCGCTCAAGAAAGCGCAACGAGTCAGACACGGTCGGCTGCCGCACACCGAGCTCCGTCGCGAGCGCACCCGGGGTCGCGGGTGGGGGCGGGCCCTCCCCCAGAACCCGTAGCAGGTCGGCCTGCAGTGCGCTCAGCCCCTCCTCGGTGGCGATGCGCTGACGGTGGCTGCGGATACCGCGATCGATCCGGTCGAACGCCGCGACGATCTTCCCCGGGAGGCCCCGGGGTCGATCGTCGGAGCTTTCTACCACAGTTCAGGACTATACGGCCTCGACCACAGCACCGCCGAGAGGGTTACCGCTTTGAACCAGGCGTTGTACATCGCTTCAACCTCGGACTCGCTCTCGCCCGTGGCGCCGAGGAAGCCCCGAATGGTGACCGTGATGGGCACGATGAGGGCGATGAGGTGACGCATCGGCACGTGCGGCGACGTCGACGAGACACTGTCGGTGGCGTTCTTGCCGCTGGGGTGGTGGCGGCGGGCGATCTCCTCCTGGTAGGCGAGCCACGTCTCGTCATAGTCGCGCCCGCAGACGTCGTCGATCCACTTGCCGAACCGCTCCCGCACCTTCGCGAGGTAGTCGCCGTCGGGCTTGCCGTCCGCACCCGCGAATGTGGCGACGAGGTGTGGTGTGGCGCCGACGAAGCCGTACCAGACATCCAGAATCTGTTCCGTCTGAGGCACGAGGATGCCGCGCGCCTTGCGCAGCGCCGCCGTGTCATCGTCGGACCAGAGAACGGATGCCTTCAATTCCTCAAGGTCAGCGACGGTCACCGGTGAGGCGGGCAGAGTGTCCTCGTAGATGTAGCCGTGGGGCCTGGACATGGGTGCTCCTTTCTGAGCGTCAATGTGATTAACATAGGACTCCTATGGATTAAAGTCAAATGGATGCACGTCCCAGGGTCTGGCCTCAGGGGAAGAAGTCACGCACCTCGATCTCGAGCGCGCGAGCCAAGCGGTGGATGTTATTGAGGGCGACGTTTCGCTCACCCCGCTCAATGCCACCAACGTAACTGCGATCCAATCCCGCGGCGTGCGCGAGCGCTTCTTGGCTCAGGCCGCGCGCACGACGGAGTTCGCGAAGTCGCCGACCAAAGTCGGCCAGCTCGGCGAGTTCGTGATCTGGAGCGACAGGCACTACCCCACGATCTGGGGGTGATGACTATTAGTCCACGGACTATAAGTACCAATTAGAGTAATGCTGTCCACGACTCGCCCTCACTACTACGCGACACCCGAAAGGAAGTCCCATGACTGAAACCGCAACCCCTCCCACAAACCCGTACGCACCTGCACCGACCGAGAAGCCCCAAAAGAGTTTCATCGTCACATGGCTGCTGTCGCTCCTTGTCGGCGTGTTCGGGGTAGACCGCTTCTACCTAGGCAAGGTGGGCACCGGCATCCTCAAGCTCATCACCTTCGGCGGGCTCGGCATCTGGTGGCTCATCGACCTGATTATGACTCTCGCTGGCGCTCAAAAGGACAAGGCTGGTCGCCCTCTCGCCGATCACGACCGCCACAAGAAAATGGCATGGATCGTGACAGCCGTGGTTGTGGTGCTGTCGCTGGTGTGGGGTGGCACCAATGCCGCAAACCGCCCATCCGTGCCTGCTGCTTCGCCACAGACCCCGGCAGCACCAGTGGCCCCCGTGACCCCGACCAAGAGCGACGAACCCACGCAGGAGCCTGCGGAAGCAGGCATCACTAATGGTGACCACATCGTCGGATCGGGAATCGAACCTGGGCAGTATCGCGCCGAGGTGGAGCCCGCATTCATTGAACTCTGCACGGTGTCACAGTCGCGAGACAGCGACGTCATTGACATCAACAACGCTGCTGAGGGCTCTGTGATCTTCACAGTGCAAGACCTCCCGGGCACAGTCGTGTCATTCAGTGGTTGCGAGAACATCGGGCTGGCCGCAGACATGCTCCGATCCAACCCGAGCACGATCACAAACGGTGACTGGCTCGTAGGAGGCGAACTCGCCCCCGGCCAATACCAAGGGACAGTAGATCAAGAGTCCGCGATTGCATACGGTGCGATAACTCAGACCGGCACCAACGGTGACATCATCGACATCCGGAATGCCAACGAGGGATCTGTCATCTTCACTGTGCAGGACTTCTCTGGTTCCGTGGTGAGTTTCCAAGGTCTCGTGAACATCAAGAAGGTCGGCTAGACCCGATTTGCGAGAGCCGGA
This sequence comes from Terrimesophilobacter sp., assembly GCA_035444505.1. Lineage (GTDB taxonomy): Bacteria > Actinomycetota > Actinomycetes > Actinomycetales > Microbacteriaceae > Terrimesophilobacter. The sequence goes on along the minus strand of DAOMOV010000111.1, from coordinate 3,218 downwards.
GTGCTGTCAACCCCGAAAGCGCTCCGGCTTTCGTGACTTCGCTCGGTTTCGAGACGCCCGCTTCGCGGGCTCCTCAGCAAGTTAAGGCTACTGACCAGTGCCAGCGCGCCAGCGAATACCGGCCGCGACGAACCCGTCGAGGTCACCGTCGAACACGGACTGCGGGTTGTTGACCTCGAACTCGGTGCGGAGATCCTTCACCATCTGGTACGGCGCCATCACGTAGGAGCGCATCTGATCGCCCCAGCTCGCCGTGATGTTGCCGGCGAGCTCCTTCTTCGCGGCGGCCTCCTGCTCCTTCTGCATGAGCAGCAGGCGCGACTGCAGCACGCGCATCGCCGCAGCGCGGTTCTGAATCTGACTCTTCTCGTTCTGCATCGACACGACGATGCCGGTGGGGATGTGCGTCATCCGCACCGCCGAGTCCGTCGTGTTCACGGACTGCCCGCCCGGCCCGCTCGAGCGGAACACGTCGACGCGGATGTCTGACTCGGGGATATCGATGTGGTCGGTCTCCTCCATGAGGGGGATGACCTCGACGGCGGCGAAACTGGTCTGACGCTTGCCCGCCGAGTTGAACGGACTCATCCGCACGAGCCGGTGCGTGCCCGCCTCGACGCCGAGATGGCCGAAAGCGTAGGGGGCGTCGAACTCGATCGTGGTCGACTTGATTCCGGCTTCTTCGGCGTAGCTCGTGTCAAGCACGCGAGTCGGGTAGCCCTGCTTCTCCCCATAGCGCAGGTACATTCGCTGCAGCATCTCGGCGAAGTCGGCCGCGTCGACACCACCCGCACCAGCGCGGATGGTCATGACGGCGGGGCGCGCATCCCACTCACCGCTGAGCAGGGTCTGCACCTCGAGTTCACCGAGCACGCGCTGGATGTCGGCCAACTCGGTCTGCACCTCTGCCGCGGCAGATTCGTCGTTCTCCTCGTTGGCGAGCTCGACGAGCACCTCGATGTCGTCGAGCCGCTGCCCGAGCGCCTCGATGCGGGCAAGATCGGACTGCTTGTGACTCAGCGCACTCGTCACCTTCTGCGCCGCTTCGGGGTCGTCCCACAGGTCGGGGGCGCCCGCCTTCTCACTCAACTCGGCGATGTCGTCGTGCAGTGCCTCCACGCCGACAACGGCGCGGATCTCACCGAACGTCTTGCGGAGGTCGGCGAGCTCACTGGCGATGTCGAGTTCATTCATGGCGCCCTCCAGACTACCGGTGCGTCATGCTGCAACCTGCCGCCCGCCTAAGGAAACCGTCATGACGCGGTTTGTGTCTCATGACGGCGTAATTACGTCGTCATGAGACACAAACCCAGTCTTGGTGGGGTGTTACGGCGTAATCTGGCTGTGATGACCGGCCATACCCCGACCTTCCGCTGGGGCTCTCTCGCGTTTCCGGTGCTGCTCCCCACTCTTGCGTTCGCGGTCGGGGAGGGCGCGATCATCCCGGTGATTCCGATCGTCGCGCACGCGCTCGGCGCGGACCTCGCCCTCGCTGGGGTCATCACGGGCCTGCTGCTCATCGGACACCTCGTGGGCGACATCCCCAGCGGGTGGGTCGTCGCCCGCATCGGCGAGCGCTCGTCGATGATCTGGGCTGCCCTGCTCGCGGTCGTCGCCTCCAGCGTCGCCGCCATCGCGCCATCCCTCATCATTCTCGGGGTAGCGGTGTTCGTCATCGGTCTGTCGGCGGCCGTGTTCGCGCTCGCTCGTCACGCTTTCATGACGATGTTTGTTCCGTACTCCCACCGCGCCCGCTCACTCGCCACGCTCGGCGGCACGTTCCGGCTCGGAATCTTCATCGGTCCGTTCATCGCCGCCGCCATCATCGCCGGTTTTGCCAGCAGCCAGGCCGTGTTCTGGCTGACCGTTCTCGGCGCACTCCTCGCGGGCGCGCTGCTCGTGTTCATGCGTGACCCCGAGACGGTGTTCGCTAACCGCACCCAGCCGGTACAGTCTCGTGAGGGCGACGCGACGCTCGCGACGAAACCTGCGGGGCTCTTCCGCACGATCGCCCTGAACCGTAGCGTGCTGATTCGACTCGGGGCTGGGTCGACGATCGTCAGTGCCGTTCGAGCATCACGGCAGGTCATTCTGCCGCTGTGGGCCGTGAGCATCGGCGTCTCCGAGGCAAACATTGCCCTCATCATCGGCATCGGCGGTGCCGTCGACTTCGCCCTGTTCTACGCGAGCGGCCAGGTGATGGACCGGTGGGGTCGCCTCGCGAGCGCCCTCCCCTCGCTCCTGGGGCTCGGGCTGGGGCTGCTGGTACTCGCGGTGACGCATGATCTTGCCGCGGCATCCGTCTGGTTCATTGCCCTCACCGTCGTCTTGGGCATGGCGAACGGGATCGGCAGCGGCATTCTCATGACCCTCGGCGCCGACCTTGCCGACAAGTCGAACCCGGCACCGTTCCTGGGGGCCTGGCGGTTCACAAACGACCTCGGCGGCGCCACCTCACCCCTCGCGATCGCCGGACTCACCGCGCTCGTCTCACTGCCCTTCGCCACCGGTGCGATGGGTGTGCTGGGGCTGCTTGGGGCGTGGGTGCTGTGGCGCTACATCCCCGGCCCCGACGGGCGCCCGCGCTGACCCCCGCCACCACGTGTCACGCACTGCCGCAGCCGCACGAAACGACGCCGAAGGTTCACGTTTTGCCGGAAGTCGCGACGAATTGCGGCAAAACGTGAACCTTCGCATCCTGAAGCGACGCCGCTAGCAGCGACTCAGCCGAAGATGCTGCGGGCCAGCGCGGTGACCTCGATGCGGATGCCGTCGGGAACCAGCAGGGTCACGAGCGGCGGGCGCCAGTACGCGGAGAGGGTCACCGTCGCGCTGCGGCCATCGACCGTGTGTGCGCCCTCCACGGCGAGCGCCTCGAAGCCGTGGTTGGGCACGCGGGCTAGGTAGGCCGCGACGTCGGCGGCGACATCCTCGGATTCGAGGATCACGCTGGGCACACCATCCTCCACAGTGACATCGGCCAGCTCGAACGCCTCCGCCCCCACGAGGGCGGCGCCGTCGGCGAGGGTGAAGAGCCGCTTGCGCTCGAGGTAGAGGGAGGTCGCGGCGACGACCACGAAGATGAGCACGAGCGCGAGGAACGAGTAGAAGATCGTCAGCACCAGGGTCGAGCCGGTGTCATCGTCGCGCAGGGCGGTGAGCCGACGCATCCGCGACTCGGCGCCCGGGGTCTGGGGCGCATCCGGAACCTGCCGCCT
>DAOMOV010000110.1:6188-6724 GCA_035444505.1 Terrimesophilobacter sp. | reverse complement strand
GAGGCTCAATGGGGCCATTGCGGTGCTTCCAGAGACCGGTGAGCGGGTCGAAGTGGTACTGGGAAAGCATCCGCTCGCCGTACTCGGCGACGAGCGCCACCGCGTTCACGATGTATTCGAAGGCGTCGTCGTCGACGAAGTAGTTGAAGTTGACGCGCACCCAGCCGGGTTTGATGCCTTCGCAGCCGCGGAGGATCTCGGTCTCGTACTCGGCGCTCGTGGCGTTGTCGATGCCGAGGAGGTGGTGGCCGTAGGGTCCGGCGCAGGAGCAGCCCCCGCGGGCCTGGATGCCGAACAGGTCGTTGAGGATGGCGACGACCGCGTTGTGGTGCAGGTAGCGGCCGTCGGCGAGTCGCACGACGAAGGAGACGATGGAGAGGCGCTCGGCATCGGGGTTGCCGAGAATCTGAATCGAAGGGTGGGCGTCCCACGCCGTCATGGCCCGCCGCAGCAGGTCGCGCTCGTGCGCCTGAATGACGTCGACGCCGACGGCCTCCTTGAGCTGGAACACGAGGCCCGCGCGGATCGACTCGATG
>DAOMOV010000110.1:0-6173 GCA_035444505.1 Terrimesophilobacter sp. | reverse complement strand
CCCGCCTCCTCGCGGTGCGCGGGGTCGGTGATGTAGTGGTGGCCGAAGGGGCTGACGTAGCTCACCGTTCCGCCACCGACGACGGCGGGCACGGGGTTGCGCAGGATGCCCCGGTCGACGATGAGCACACCGGGGGTGCCGGGGCCGCCGATGAACTTGTGCGGGGAGAGGAAGATGGCGTCTTTGCGGGCCTGGCTCGCACCGGGCGCCTCGGCGTCGCGGGGATTCATCTCGATGTCGACGTAGGGGCCGGCGGCGGCGAAGTCCCAAAAGGCGAGGGCACCGTGCTCGTGCAGGAGGCGGGTGATGGCGTGGGTGTCGCTGAGGATGCCGGTGACGTTGCTCGCGGCGCTGAAGGAGCCGATCTTCAGGGGTCGGTCTTTGTGCGCTTCGAGCTGCGCAGCGAGCTGCTGCTGGTCGATGTGTCCGTCCGCGTCTTCGTGGATGGTGACCACGTCGGCGATCGACTCCCGCCAGGGCAGCTCGTTGGAGTGGTGCTCGAAGGGGCCGATGAACACGACGGGGCGCTCGGCTGCGGGCATCCGGGCCCTGATGCCGTGCTTCTCGTCGAGCGCCGCGGGCACGCGCAGCCCGAGGATCTGCACGAGTTTGTCGATCGCGCCGGTGGAGCCGCTGCCGGTGAAGATGACGACGGTGTCGTCGTCGCCATTCACGGCGCGCCGAATGGTGTCGCGGGCGTCCTCGCGCAGGCGCGTGGTCTGCAGACCGGTGCCGCTCGACTCGGTGTGAGTGTTGGCGTATCGGGGCAGCACCTCTTTGCGCAGAAAGTCCTCGATGAAGCCGAGGGCGCGACCGCTCGCCGTGTAGTCGGCGTAGGTGACGGGTTTGGGTCCGAAAGGGCCGCTCATGAGCCGATCGTCGCCGATGACGGACTCGCGGATGCGCGCCAGCAGCGTCGGCTCGGGAAGGCCAGCGGCCCGCGCGGGAATCGGGTTGGGTGACGCCGTCGTCATGTGCTCAAGGCTACGCGGCTTGGGTGTGCCCCGCGACTGCTGCTCCGTCAGGAATGACGGAACTGTCGGCCGCCGAAACTGCGGTTGTGAGCAGAACCGGCCACGATCCTGAGGGTCTCCGTCATTTCTGACACTGAGGCTGGACGGTTTGCGCAACCGCCTACTCGGGGTCAACCTGTTCGCGGTAGGCCTCGAAGGTGCCCTCAGGCAGTTGGCTTCGATCGCGGAAGATCGCGTCAGCCATGGCGTCGAGCTCGTCGCCGCGGAGTTCGATTCCGGCGTCCCGGAAACGGTCGGCGAGAAGATCCCGGATCTCGTCCCTGTCGTGTCCAAGCAAGTCGAGCCGGGTCTGTTCCCGTATCCCCTCGATACGCTCCCGAGTGGTCGTGCTGTGCTGGTCGAGCACCGTGGAATCTTGCTTCAATAGACCCGTGTCGACATGGTCGTCGGGACGCATCGGGAGGGTGTCAGCGCCGAAGTCTTCGTCAGACATCCGCTCCTTGCCGCGGTGCACGCCGGTGCGGTCGGCGTTGTCGGGGCTGCTGTCGCCGCGTTCGGGGTTCCAGGTGTCGCTCATGGTGTGCCTCCCGGTCGTTGTACTCCTCACGGTAGGCGGGTGGGGTCGGAAGTGGGCCGGTTATCAGGCAACGCTCACGAAGCTGACGGCTGGCTCTAGGGGCCCCGGCGTAGCGTTCGAGCATGCCGAAGCGGTCAGAGCCCCAGTTGAAAGACCCCGAATTGTACGAGTCGTTGCGGAAAGACGGCGCGTCGAAGGAGAAGGCGGCGCGCATCTCGAACGCAGCCGCTCGCGACGGACGCTCCGCGGTGGGCAGGCGGGGTGGTGAGGCCGAGGACTACGAGGATCGCACCGTGCGCGAGTTGCGGCAGCGCGCCCGTGAGCTCGACCTGTCGGGCTACTCCGACAAGAGCAAGTCCGAGCTCATCCGAATGCTTCGCAATCACTGAACAGTAAACAGTGAATAGTAATCGCTGAACACAGTTACCGGATGCTGCTAGTCCTCAACGGGATCGAGGACGAACACGGGTATGACCCGCTCGGTGCGCTCCTGGTACTTCGCGTAGTCGGGGAACGCGGCGACCGCGCGTTCCCACCAGAGCTCGCGAAGCTCGCCGTCGGCCTCGGTGACGCGGTAGTCCCGCTTGACCGGACCATCCTGCAGCTCGACGAGCGGGTGGGCGCGCAGGTTGGCGACCCATGCGGGGTGGGTGGGGGAACCGCCGCGGGAGCCGATCGCTGCATAGCTGCCGTCGTGCTCGACTCGCATGAGCGCGGTCTTGCGCAGCATCCCGGTCTTCGCACCAACGCTCGTGAGCACGATGACCGGCATGCCCCGCAGCAGCAGGCCGTCGGTGCCGCCGGATGACTCGATCAGTTCGGCCTGTTCGCGGGCCCAGTCGGATGTGCTCGGTGCGTACTCTCCCTGAAGTGGCATGATCCCATCATTTCAAACCCGGGCCGAACCGCGCACGACAAGAAGCTCGCACAGTGCTGGACGATACTCAGTTTGTGGACGACAATGAGGATCAGAACGATGGAGACCACACATGACGTCAAACCAGCCAGGCCGTCGAGTCTTCGACGATGAGAACGACCGTTGGATTGAAGTGCACGACGGTGAGACGGATCGCGATGCTCTCCTCCGTGCCCGTCGTGACGGAGCGCCGTCCGTCATCCCCCCACGACGACCAGCCTTGAGCGCCGCCGCGCAAGCGCGAAGCAATCGGCCGCTTCAAATCCTCAAGTTCACAGCGCTGATCGGTGTCGTCGGAGGCGTCCTTCTCGTATTGATCTCTGCGGGGATGCTTCAAACGGCTTCGTTGGCAGCAATCGCTGCTGCGTCGATCATGAGCACCCTCGGTGGCCTGATGGTCGGGATGGGTATCGGCGCCGCATTGCTTGGGCTTGCCGCCGGGGCAATTATTGAAGGCTTGCGTCCGCGCTGATCGGGTCGACAGCCCGAAGCCATACGGGTGATTCTTCTGGCGCGCCCGGAGAGACTCGAACTCCCAACCTTCTGATCCGTAGTCAGATGCTCTATCCATTGAGCTACGGGCGCACGTCGCAGAAGCGACCAGTCGACTATACCAGCACGTGTCCTGAGCGAGTGCCGCTGAAACCGACGGCGCGGGTGCAGGCATCCGTGATTCCCGCAACAATGAGGGTATGAGCAGCCAGCAGACCGGTCCCGACGCGTGGCGCGACGTCGACCAGTATCTCAGCGACCAGCTCGTGCAGCAGGATGCCGCATTCAGCGACACCCTCGCGGCGAGCGAGCAGGCTGGGCTTCCTGCGATCGAACTCGCCCCCACCCACGCGAAACTGATGCATCTGCTCGCCCGAATGGTCGGCGCGCGGCGCGTGCTCGAGATCGGCACCCTCGGCGGGTACTCGACGGCGTGGCTGGCGCGCGCCGTGCCGGCCGGCGGCACGGTCGTCACCTGTGAAGCGGTGCCGCTTCACGCTGAGGTCGCCAGGAAGAACCTCACGGATGCGGGCCTCGACGACCGCGTTCAGGTCAGGGTGGGAGCAGCACTCGACACCCTCGGGGTGCTCGTCGACGAGAACGTCGACCCGTTCGATTTCGTCTTCATCGACGCCGACAAAGCCAATAACCCGCACTACTTCGAGTGGGCGCTGAAGCTCACCCGGTCGGGCAGCGTCATCGTGTGCGACAACGTGGTGCGCGGCGGCCGCGTCATCGACGGCGAGAGCACCGACCCCGACACCATCGGCACCCGCACCTTCTTGAGCATGATCGGGTCTGACCCCCGCGTCGACGCCACGGCGATCCAGACCGTGGGTCTCAAAGGCTGGGACGGATTCGCGATCGCCCTCGTCACGTGAGTCGCCGCTCGTCGCGTGCGGCTTGAAGCCGCGGAATCGAGCTCGGCCCGACACCGTGTATGGCGAGCAGGGTCGTGAGGTCGTCAGGCAGATCCTCGAGGGTTGCGTAACCGGCGTGCACCAGCGCACCAGCCGCAGGCCTCGACAGCTTCACCCCGTCGAAGTACGGCCCACGGTCTTCCATCGCCCGAAACCATATACGCAGGTGCCGCACGAACGCTACCGCTCCTCGGTCTTGGCCTCGGTCTCGTACCGGTTCACGAGCGATCCGACACCCTCGACGCGCACCTCGTAGCTGTCGCCGTCGCGCAGGAACACCTTCGGCTCGCGCGCCCCGCCCACGCCCGAGGGCGTGCCCGTCAAGACGAGATCGCCGGGCTCGAGCGTCATGATCGCGCTGATGTAGACGAGCAGTTCGGGGATGTCGAAGATGAGGCTCGTGGTGCGATCATCCTGCATGACCTCGCCGTTCAGGAGCCCGCTGACCCGCACATCCGGCGTCACCCCACCCAGTGACGCCGTGGGCACCACCACGGGGCCAAGAGGAGTCAACCTGTCCCACGCCTTGCCCGCGGTGCGTTGGGTGGTGTGGTTCTGGTAGTCGCGCACCGAGCCGTCATTCGCCGCAGTGAAACCGAACACGGCATCCGCCACCTCGTCTCGCGAGAGTCGACGCGCGCGGCGCCCGATGACGACGGCGAGTTCGGCCTCGAAGTCGACCGAGGCCGACTCGGGCGGCAGGGGGAGAGTGTCGTAGGGTCCGGCGAGTGCGTTGTCCCACTTCGCAAACAGGTCCGGATGCTTCGGCCCGGCCGCACCCCCGAACTCGCGCACGTGTTCGAGGTAGTTCTTGCCGACGCAGATGATCTTGCGCGGGCGCGCGACCGGTGCGAGTAGGGCTTGCGGATGCGCGAGCACGATCGGCGCCCCGCCACGATGCGGCCAGCATCGCCGCCTGCGGCCTCGAGCAGTTCGGGAAGGTCACCGTAGCTGCGCCCGCCCACGGTGGCGAGTGCGGCATCCGTGGTGCTCGTTCCGTCGAAGACCACGACGATGGGTTCGCCGTCGGGACCGGGGACGCGACCGAGCGCGCCAGCGGGGTGTGGTTCCACCCCCGAAGCCTATCCGGCCTCTTCGTCGACGCCGCGGGGTGTGCGCGGTCGACGTGTCGGGCGAGGCTCGTCGAAGCCCATGACGATTCGCGTGTTCTTGCGCTCCACGCCGATCATGACGACACCCAGCACCCACACAGGCACCTGAACGAGGAACGCCAGCTTGAAGGCCTCAAGAGTGTAGGTTGCGGGGGTTCCGGCGCCCTGCAGGTCGAGGGCCAGACCGATGAAGAATATGACAAGCAGGCTCGAAAGAAAACCCCCCACATTGGTGATTCCGGTCGCCGAGCTCAGACGGTGGCTCGGGTTGTGCGTGCGTGCGTGGTCGAACCCGATCATCGACGCCGGACCGCCTAAGCCCATGGTGATCGCCAGGGCAACGAGCACCCCCGTCGGTGAGGCGCCAGGCCAGGCGATGACAGCACTCCACGCCACAGCCTGCACCGCGACCGCGGGAAGCACCAGCGCACGGGTTCGACGCATCGGGATTCGTGCCGAGAGGGTTCCGATGAGCGGCCCGAAGACCATGCCGGCGACGATGTAGACGATGACGATGCTCGCCGCTGCGGCCGGCGATTGGCCTTGTCCGGCCGTGAGGAAGGGCACACCCCACAGCATGATGAAGGCGCTCCCGGCGAATGGGGTGGCGAAGTGCGACCAGAACGCGAGTCGCGTTCCCGGATGCGACCACGCGGCCCGCAGTCCCACCCGGGTGTCGATGGCGGAGGTGACGACGTTGATCACGCCCGTCTCGGTGTTGACTGTCACATCCTGAGACAGCTGCGGCGGATGGTTGCGGATCACCAACCAGACGAGAATCGTGAACAGCACCCCCAGCGCGGCGAAGCTGCCAAACGTGAACACCCACGAGGTCAGGTGCAACAGCGCCACAACGGGAACAACGGCGATCACCTGACCGAGTTGGCCCACGATACCGGTCGCCTGCACCATGATGGGGGCTCGTTGGGCGGGAAACCAGGTAGCGATGAGGCGCAGTACGCCGGGGAAGATCGCCGCATCACCGAGCCCGAGCAGCATGCGTGCGCCGATGGCGACCGCGACGTTGGGGGCGAAGGCCATGATCAGCTGCCCGACCACCATGAGCACCATCCCGATCACCATGATCGGGCGGGCACCGTGGCGGTCCAGCAGCAGGCCCACCGGTATCTGCATGGCCCCATACACGGCGAGCTGCAGCACGGCGAACATGGCGAGGGTCGA
>DAOMOV010000109.1:1621-6727 GCA_035444505.1 Terrimesophilobacter sp. | reverse complement strand
CCGCGATGACACGCTCGATGGGCTGACCGAGGGTGATGCGCCTACCGACGCGGTCGACAGGGAAAGCGAATAGTGACGACGGCGCTTGGCACGTTTCGGGCGGGCTTCGTCACCTTCGTGGGGCGGCCCAACGTGGGCAAGTCGACGCTGACCAACGCGCTCGTGGGGGAGAAGATCGCCATCACGAGCAGCAAACCGCAGACGACTCGGCGCGCCATCCGGGGCATTGTTCACCGGCCCGAGGGTCAACTCGTCATCGTCGACACACCGGGCATGCACCGGCCCCGCACTCTGCTGGGCGAGCGGCTCAACGATGTCGTGCAGTCGACGCTCGCGAGTGTCGACGTGGTGTGTCTGTGCGTGCCGGCGGACGAGAAGATCGGCCCCGGCGACCGTTTCATCAACGAGCAGCTTGACCAGTACCCGAAGGCCATCAAGGTGGCGCTGGTGACGAAGACGGATGCCGCGAGCAGGCCGCAGGTCGCCCACCAGTTGCTCGCGGTGAGCGAGCTGCGAGACTGGGCTGAGGTCGTGCCGGTGTCGGCAGCCGATTCGGAGCAGCTCGCGGTGCTCACCGAGGTGCTGCTGGGGCTCATGCCGGTGTCGGAGCCGCTCTACCCAGAGGAGACAAACACCGAGGAGGTCACGATCGACCGGGTGGCGGAGCTCATCCGTGAGGCGGCGCTCGAGGGGGTCGAGGACGAGCTCCCGCACTCGATCGCCGTCACGGTTGATGACATCGTGCCGCGGGACGACTCGGACATGATCGACGTGTACGCGAACCTGTGGGTGGAGCGCGACAGCCAGAAGGTCATCATCGGCCGCAAGGGCTCACGACTCGCGGATGTCGGTGCCCGCGCCCGCGCGCAGATTGAACCGCTGCTGGGCTCCCGGGTGTTCCTGTCGCTTCGCGTGAAGGTTGCGAAGGACTGGCAGCGCGACCCGAAGCAGCTGGGCCGCCTCGGCTTCTAGGTTTTTCCGACGGTCGAGTAGCGCGAAGCGCGTATCGAGACCTGAGTCTCGCTAGGGCCCGTCGACCGGCCGGAGCGCGTTCTCGATGACGATCACGTCGGGTCCGAAACGGTTGTCGGCCCACTCCTGGTAGGTTCCGTCGTCGTAGTAGACGGTGACGAAGAGGTAGCCGTTGCCGGGGGAGGAGGAGACGATGTCGAAGGGCGGATCGGTGTGAAGCTGCTGCTGGATCGTCAGCAGGTCGGACTCTGAGGTTGTGCCAGCGTTCTCGGGCAGGCGCTTAGGGTGCTCCTCGAACAGGGGGTCGTAGAGGGCGAGCAGCACGCTGTCGGTGACGGTGAGCGTTTCGCCGTCGTAGGTTCCCCACACGGCGTAGCTGCCCCAGGTGACCCCGCTCGCGGTCTCCGAGCCTTCGACCGTGTTCCAGTCCCAGCCGATGAGTTCAATGCCTGAGCACTGGGGCGGATACGACTGGAGGAGGTAGAAGCAGAGTTCGGCGGGTGAATCATCCACCTGGAGCACGCTGCCCGCACCGACGACGATACTCTCGGGGTGCGGCGTGTCGCCGATGAGGGGTGGTCCGCCCGGCACGGCAGGAGTCGCACACGCGGCCAAGCTCAGCGCGATCACGGCAGCAAGTGCGGCTGCACCGAGCCGCGCGGGATTCAGGATGCTGTTCACCCTCCCAGTCTCGGCGTGCACCGCTCGGCCTGCAACCCAACGTTTGCACCGTTTCGTTCGTCAGGTCTGTGCCGTGCAGGCTGCGGTGCTCAAGCAATGTCAGTGGTTGCTGCTTCACTGTGAGTATGCCCAACCAGACCCGCAACCCAGGCCCCGCGGCCGCTGTTGCGGCTGTTGCTGCCGCGCCCGACTGGGGTGCGCAGGGTGGGGGCGAGCACGATTGCTCTGCTCCGAATTGGGGTGAGCACGACTGGGGCGAGCACGACTGGGACGACTTTCTCGCATCACTGAGTGAGCCTGAGCCGGTCGAGGTTGGCGATGCCGAGCCCTGCGACCCGGTCGCTCTCGCCGTCGACGAGGTCGAGGCGGCGCGCTTCGAGGTTTCGCGCGCTCAGGCCGCCGAGCTGCGAGCACTCGCGAGGGCGTGGGAGCTGACCGAGTCGGCGCTGGGCGCGCATCCGTCGCCGAGTGATCGTGACCTCGCCTACCGTGGTCTCGTATCGGAGCTCGCCGTCGCGGCGCGCGTGTCCGATCGTTCGATGGCGCAGCGACTCGATGAGGCGGTGACCCTTGCTGGCAGGTTCGCCGCGACCCTCGACGCCGTGGCGTGGGGCCGAATCGCGCTCTCGCACGCACGCATCATCGTCGATGCGGGGCTGCTCATCGATGATCCTCGTGACCGCGCGCGTTTCGAAGACGCGGTTCTCGAGCGCGCTGCGAGTGTCACTCCCGCTCTACTCCGCAGACTTGCCCAAGCGGCCGCAGAAGTACTCACTGCCGAGCCTCTGCAGCAGCGGTACGAGCACGCGCACGAGCAGCGTCGTGTGTGGACGACGGAGCTTGGTGACGGCATGGCTCAGTTGACCGCCGTTCTGCCCTCGGTATTGGCGACGGCAATCTGGGATCGCCTGACCGAGCAGGCCTCTGCGGTGCGGTCTTCGATGCCTGCAACCACCGCGGCGTTGGGCGCCCGTGGTGCGTGTGCAGGTGACCCGCGCAGCTACGACCAGTTGCGTGCGGACCTGCTTGCGGAGCTGCTGCTGACCGGTGAACCCTCAGCCGAGCCGGACGCGGTGCACTGTGCCGCCCACGGCATCCGCGCCGAGGTCTCCATTGTCATCCCGATGCTGACCCTGCTCGGTGCCGGTGAAACGGGCGCAGGAGAGCAGCCCGCCACCCTCACGGGAGGTTCCCCCATCGATCTCGGCACGGCGCTGCGCCTGGCGGGCGATGCCACCCACTGGGTGCGGGTGCTCACCGACCCGGTCAGTGATCAGGTGCTCGCCGTGGACACTTACCGGCACTCCGCTTCGCTGAGGCGTCTCGTGCGGGCCAGAGACGGTCGATGTCGACATCCATCCTGCAACCGAAGCCCCTCGCGCTGCGATCTCGATCACACGATCGAATACCAGCACGGTGGCGAAACCACGGCCGACAACCTCGCCTGTCTGTGCCGAAACCACCACGTGCTCAAATCGGTCGGCGCCTGGACAGTGAAACAACTCAGCCTCGGGGTGCTCGAGTGGACCAGCCCGCGCGGACGCGTCACGACCGACCGCCCCGACACCCCCGTGCGGTTCCGCTAACGACCGTGCGCGCGAGCGCAGGCGGCTGAGGTCAGAACCGACCGTCGTTCTAGCCAGGGTCTGCGCGTGCTACCCTGAAACCGTGTTCGGCCTGCTTCTCCTTAGCTGCCGCGACGAGTCCTAACGGGGCTCACTCGTCGCGGAGTTCGCTGTTGGCCTCAAAAACAACCGAACTGAGCGAAAGACGAGACGATGAAGAACACGCAGTCGGCTTCTGCAATGCCGATCCACAAGTACCGCCCCTACCACGAGACCCTCAAGGTCGACCTGCCTGATCGCACCTGGCCGAGCAAGCGCATCACGCAGGCGCCGCGCTGGTGCGCGGTCGACCTGCGCGACGGCAACCAGGCGCTCATCGACCCGATGAGCCCGGAGCGCAAGAAGGTCATGTTCCAGCTGCTCGTCGAGATGGGCTACAAGGAGATCGAGGTGGGTTTCCCGTCGGCGAGCCAGACCGACTTCGACTTCGTGCGCACCCTCATCGAGGAGAATCTCATTCCCGATGATGTGACCATTCAGGTGCTCACCCAGGCGCGGGAGCACCTCATCACCCGCACCTACGAGTCCATCAAGGGGGCGAAGCGGGCGATCGTGCACCTCTACAACTCGACGAGTGTGCTGCAGCGTGACGTCGTCTTCCGCAGCGATAAGCAGGGCATCATCGATATCGCCCTTGAGGGCGCGCGGCTGTGCAAGGCTGCGGAGCCGATCGCTGCGGGCACCGATATCTTCTACGAGTACTCGCCCGAGAGCTACACGGGCACCGAGCTCGAGTTCGCCCTCGACGTGTGCAACCAGGTGCTCGAGGTGTTCGAGCCGACCCCGGACCGCAAGGTCATCATCAACCTGCCCGCCACGGTCGAGATGGCCACCCCGAACGTCTACGCCGACTCGATCGAGTGGATGTCGCGTCACCTCAACCACCGCGAGAACGTCATCCTGAGCCTGCATCCGCACAACGACCGCGGCACAGCGGTGGCGGCGGCCGAACTCGGCTACATGGCGGGAGCCGACCGCATCGAGGGGTGCCTGTTCGGCAATGGCGAGCGCACCGGCAACGTCGACCTTGTCGCGCTCGGCATCAACCTGTTCACGCAGGGCATCGACCCGCAGATCGACTTCAGCGACCTTGACAGGGTGCGCCGCACCGCCGAGTACTGCAACCAGCTTCGGGTGCACGAGCGCAGTCCCTGGGCGGGCGACCTCGTCTACACGGCGTTCAGCGGTTCGCACCAGGACGCGATCAAGAAGGGCTTCGAAGCCATGGAGGCCGACGCGGCCGCCCAAGGCAAGAGCATCGACGACCTCGTCTGGGCGGTGCCGTACCTGCCGGTCGACCCGAAGGACCTGGGGCGCACCTACGAGGCGGTCATCCGGGTCAACTCCCAGTCGGGCAAGGGCGGTGTTGCCTACCTGCTGAAGGCCGACCACGCGCTCGATCTGCCGCGGATGCTGCAGATCGAGTTCTCCGCGGTCGTGCAGGCGAAGACGGATGCCGAGGGCGGCGAGGTCTCCAGTGAGGAGATCTGGCAGATCTTCAGCGATGAGTACCTGCCCTCCACGGTGCCCGACGAGAAGTGGGGTCGATTCGAGCTGCGCAGCACCCGCACGGCAAGCGACATGACGGGGGAGGTGTCGCTGCACGCTGAACTTCGGGTGGGTGACGACACAGTGACGGCGGATGCGACGGGCAACGGCCCGGTGGCGGCATTCCTCGAGGTGATCCGCGGGCAGGGCATCGACGTGCAGGTGTATGACTACGTCGAGCACGCGATGGGCATGGGTGGCGACGCGATCGCTGCCGCCTATGTAGAGTGTCAGGTCGGCGACCGACGCCTGTGGGGCGTCGGTATCGACGCGGATATCT
>DAOMOV010000109.1:0-1595 GCA_035444505.1 Terrimesophilobacter sp. | reverse complement strand
GTCGTGTCGGCCGTGAACCGTGCCGTGCGCGAGCAGGCTGGTGATCGCGAGCTCGCCGCCGCGTCCCACTGATCCGTGGCTGCGCCCGAGATAATGGGGCATGCCCCTGTACCGTGACGAAGCAGTCGTGCTGCGTACCCACAAGCTGGGGGAGGCCGACCGCATCGTCACGATGCTGAGCAAGCGGCACGGCAAGATCCGCGCCGTCGCGAAGGGTGTGCGGCGCACGGCCTCGAAGTTCGGGGCGCGCCTTGAACCGTTCATGGTCGCCGACGTGCAGCTGTACGAGGGTCGCAGTCTCGACATCATCACGCAGGCGGAGACGCTCGGCGCGTACGGGGCCGCCATCAGCGCGGACTACGCCAGCTTCACGGCAGCGAACGCCATGGTCGAAACCGTCGACCGGGTCACGGATGACGGAGGCAGCCCCCAGCAGTACCTGCTGCTCGTCGGGGCCCTCCGCTCCCTGTCGCGCGCCGAGCACGCCCCCGGCCTCACCCTCGACTCCTTCCTGCTGCGCTCCCTCGCCATCGCCGGCTGGGCACCCAGCTTCGACGTGTGCGCGGTCACCGGCGTCACCGGTGACCACACGGCTTTCGTCGCTCAGCTGGGCGGAGTCGTCTCCGACGCGGTCGCACCGCCCGGGTCACCACGGCTCGAACGGGACACCATCCGTCTCATGGATGCCTTGCTGCAGGGTGATTGGCACGTCGCCGACGCCTCCGACGAGCGAGCCCGTGCTCAAGCCAGCGGGGTGATCGCCGCCTACGCCCAGTTCCACCTCGAGCGCGGGCTGCGCTCACTGCAGCACGTCGAGCGGAGCAGCACGTGAGCCCTGCCAGGAAGACCCACCGCAATGCGGTGGACGCGGCGCCTATTGACCGCAAACCCGTCGACTGGACCGGCCAGTACCCGCCCGCGTTCGACCGTGCCGCCATCCCGAACCACGTCGCCATCGTCATGGACGGCAACGGTCGCTGGGCCAACCGCCGTGGCCTCACCCGCATCGAGGGTCACCGCGCGGGCGAGGCCGCACTGCTCGATGTGGTGGCGGGCGCCATCCAGCTCGGCATCACCCACCTCAGCGTGTACGCGTTCTCCACCGAGAACTGGCGCCGATCACCCGATGAGGTGCGCTTTCTCATGGGCTTCAACCGTGAGGTGCTGCACCGCCGCCGGGACCAGTTGAACGACTGGGGGGTGCGCATCCGCTGGGCCGGCCGCAAACCCCGCCTGTGGGGCTCTGTCATCACAGAGCTCCAGTTCGCCGAGCAGCTCACCGCACACAACACGGGGCTCACCCTCACCATGTGCGTCAACTACGGGGGCCGCACCGAGATCACGGATGCCGTGCGCAGCATCGCCGACGAGGTCGCGCGCGGGCGGCTCACCCCGGGCGGCATCACCGAGCGCACTATCGCCAAGCACCTGTACCTGCCCGATCTGCCCGACGTGGACCTCTTCGTGCGCAGCTCCGGCGAGCAGCGCACGAGCAACTTCCTCTTGTGGCAGTCGGCGTACGCCGAGATGGTTTTCCTCGACACCCTGTGGCCCGACTTCACCCGCACCGACCTGTGGCACGCCGTGCAGATCTA
>DAOMOV010000108.1:1215-6756 GCA_035444505.1 Terrimesophilobacter sp. | reverse complement strand
CCGTTCGCATCCGCAAGACCGAGAAAGACGGTGCCCACGGATGCTTCGCCTTGGGCCTCGGGGCCGGCGACCCCCGTCGTCGCGATCCCGACGCTCGCGGGGGTGCCGTCGATGGCGAGAACCTCGCGCACGTTCGCAGCGAGCTGGCGGGCGACCTCCGGATGAACGGGACCGTGCTCGCGCAGCAGCTCGGGCTCCACGCCGAGCACCGACGACTTCAGTTCCGTGCTGTACGCGACGACCCCACCAGTGACGACCTGCGACGCGCCCGCGGGGTCGATCAGGGCAGACGTGAGCAGCCCACCCGTGAGGGACTCGGCGACGGCGATCGTCAGCTCGCGCGCGGCACATCGTCGCACGATGTCCTGCGCCGTGAGGAGCGGCTCCTCAGACATCAGCGCCGCTGCCGGGCTCAGCGGTCGTGCCAGCCGCCTCAGTGCCCTCAGCCTCACGGTACCGGTAGGCGCCAACAAGATACTGCACGCCCGACCACACGGTGAGCACGACGGCGAAGGCCATGAGGGCGGCGTTGACCCAGTGCATCCAGTCGCCGAGCAGCAGCCAGGTCGGCACGAGGTAGAACGAGATCGCGATCGCCTGGAACACGGTCTTGAGCTTGCCCCCGCTCGATGCGGGGATGACCCGTTTGCGCAGCGCGATCATCCGGTACACCGTGATGCCGAACTCGCGCAGCAGGATGATCGCGGTCACCCACCACCACAGCTCCCCCAGGATCGACAGGCAGACGAGAGCCGAGCCGATGAGGAGCTTGTCGGCCACGGGGTCGAGGATCTTGCCGAAATCGGTGATGAGGTTGCGGCGCCGCGCGAGGGTTCCGTCGACGTGGTCGGTCGCGATCGCGATGATGAACAGGGCCGCCGCGACGTAGCGCAAGGGGCCCAGCTCACCAGCGTCGGCGAGGAGCAGCCAGACGAAGACCGGCACCATGGTGATGCGCACCACGGTGATGATGTTGGCGATGTTGCCCGTGCTCGCCGGGGTGTCGCCGGCGCTGACGACGCGGCCACGCATCGGGAAGGGCACTCGCGTCACTCCCTGTCGGTCAACTGCCAGGCGTCCTTATCGGGCGCCTCGCCCTCATCGTACTCGCCCGCCTGGGTGTGGCCCGCCGTGGGCGGCGCGCTGCCCGAAGCATCCGCCGCCGGTGAATCGCCGCGCAGTCGGGCGAGCACGCCGGCGAGCTGCTCGGGGGCCACGAGAACGTCGCGCGCCTTCGAGCCCTCGCTGGGGCCGACGATCTCGCGCGATTCGAGCAGGTCCATGAGGCGGCCCGCCTTGGCGAACCCGACGCGCAGCTTGCGCTGCAGCATCGACGTGGACCCGAACTGGGTGTTCACGACGAGCTCGGCCGCGGCGAGCAGCAGCTCGAGGTCGTCGCCGATGTCTCCGTCGACCTCCTTGCGGGTCACGACCTCGGTGACGTCGTGCCGGTACTCAGGGCGCGCCTGCGCGGTGACGTGCTGAACGACGGCGTGCACCTCCTTCTCGGAGACCCACGCCCCCTGCACCCGCATCGGCTTCGAGGCGCCCATCGGCAGAAACAGGGCGTCACCGTGGCCGATGAGCTTCTCCGCGCCCGCCTGATCGAGGATCACCCGAGAGTCGATGGCGCTGCTCACCGCAAAGGCGATGCGGCTCGGCACGTTCGCCTTGATGAGTCCGGTCACGACGTCGACGCTCGGCCGCTGCGTCGCGAGCACGAGGTGGATTCCGGATGCCCGAGCAAGCTGCGTGATGCGCACGATCGAGTCCTCCACGTCGCGGGGGGCCACGATCATGAGGTCGGCGAGCTCGTCGACGACGACGAGCAGGTAGGGGTAGGGCTTGAGCACCCGCTCGCTGCCGGGCGGGAGCACGATCTCGTCGGCGACGACGGCGGCGTTGAAGTCGTCGATGTGCTTGAAGCCGAAGCTCGCGAGGTCGTCGTAGCGCATGTCCATCTCTTTGACGACCCACGAGAGCGCCTCGGCGGCCTTCTTGGGATTCGTGATGATGGGAGTGATGAGGTGCGGCACACCCTGGTAGTGGGAGAGCTCGACGCGCTTGGGGTCGATGAGCACCAGGCGCACCTCGCTCGGTTTCGCCCGCATGAGCACGCTCGTGATCATCGAGTTGATGAAGCTCGACTTGCCCGAGCTCGTCGCCCCGGCGACCAGCAGGTGAGGCATCTTGGCGACGTTGGCCACGACGTAGCCGCCCTCGACGTCTTTGCCGACCCCGACCGTGAGGGGGTGCGCGCTCGAGGTCGCCTGACGCGACCGCAGCACGTCGCCGAGCGAGACGATCTCGCGGTCGGTGTTGGGAATCTCCACACCGATCGCGCTGCGCCCCGGAATCGGCGAGAGGATGCGCACCTCGTTGCTCGCGACCGCGTAGGAGAGGTTCTTGCTGAGCCTCGTGACCTGCTCCACCTTCACGCCGGGCCCCAGCTCGATCTCGTACCGCGTCACCGTGGGGCCGCGGCTGAAACCGGTCACCGAGGCGTCCACTTGGAACTGTGTGAGCACCTCCGTGATCGCCGCAACGATGTCGTCGTTCGCACCAGAACGCGTCGCCGCGGGGGTGCCCTTGACGAGCGTCGTCGGCGACGGCAAGAAGTAGGGGCCGGTCTTCGGTGCGGGCTCGTCGGCCGCGCTCGAGGACGGAGTAGCTGCGGCATCCGCGACCCTGCCCTCTGCGGCCCTGCCCTCTGCGCCCTCGTCGAACTCGCCCGCTGCGCCCCGCTCCTTCGCCCCCTGCGGGAACCCAGGCAGGAGCGCTCCCGCGCTGCCGTCGTCATCGCGGATGCCCGTGGCGCCCGGCTGGGGCTGCACCTCGCCCGTGAACCGCTTCACGGCATCCTCGGCCCTGAGCAGATCTTCGAGAAGCTCGATGCCGAACTCCTCCTTCGGGGTGCGGTCGATCAGCTCGGTCGGCTTGTCGGCGACGAGGGCGCTGTCGAAAGCGGGATCGACCTCGCGCTGGGACTTGTTGCGGCGCCACCACGGCAGCGAATCCGTGCCAGTCAGACCGAGTTCGCCCAGGGACCAGGAGTTCGTCTCGCTCGCCTTCGTGGTCGGCGTGGTCTCCTCATCGGGAAGCTGGGCACCGAACAGGTAGGCGTAGAGCTCGTGCAGGCGACGGCCGAGCCTGTTCGGGGGGGTCTTCGTGATGATGAACAGCGACAGCAAGAGGATCACCGCCACGAGCGGCACCGTCACCCACACGGTTAGCACCGTGACGAGAGCACCGCCGATGACAAGCCCCACAATGCCGCCAGCCTGCGCGAGCTGCTCCGCGCTCGAACCCCACGGGGGCTGGCCGCCGAAGACGTGGCACAGCACCGAGATCGACACGAGCATGATCGCCAGGCCGATGCCGAGCCGACCGTTGTCGTCGACCGACGGCGGATGCCGGAACAGCCACACCGCGAGCACGAGCATGATGAGCGGCAGAGCGAACGCCACGCGGCCCAAGAGACCACCGAACGTGTAGGCGTCGAGCGCGATCGCGATCGGATCGTGCGGACGAATCCACTCGACGAGAGCACCCGCGATCGCGAGCAGGAAGATCAGAAACGGCACACCGTCGCGCAGCTGGTCCTTCTCCAGAGTCTCCCGACCGAAGAAGCGCGCTGCGCCACCGACCAGGTGGGCGAGGCCCATCCACACGCTCGCCAGCACGCTGCGCTCAGGCGGCGGAGCCGCCTTCTTCGCACGCAGCCGCTTCGTCGGCTGCGTGCGGGCGCGCGAACCAGTCGAACGCGAGCGCGTTGAAGTGGTCGAGCGCGAAGCCATGCTCCCACGGTACTTGCGGCAGCCCACATTCCCCGCGAGCGCGCGCGAGTGTCGCCCGCGTGCCTCAGGCCTCGATGACCACCGGAACGATCATCGGGCGCCGCCGGTGCTGTGTGTTCACCCAGCGGCCGACGGTGCGGCGCACCACCTGCTGGTACGAGTGCTGATCCCGGGTGCCGTTCTCTGCGGCATCCGCCACCGCCTTCACGATGAGCGGGATGACCGTGTCGAACACCGAATCGTCCTCCGCGAACCCACGCGACTGCACCTCGGGGCCCACGATGATCCTGCCCGTCTGCACGTCCACCGCGAGGAAGATCGAGATGAACCCCTCCTCCGCGAGAATGCGGCGGTCTTTGAGGTCGGCATCCGTCAGCTCGCCGACCGTCGAGCCGTCAACGTAGATCTGGCCCACATCGAGCTGCCCCACCACTTCGACCTCACCGTCACGCATGTCGAGCACGATGCCGTTCTCACCGATGAACGTCTGCTTCGGCTCCACACCTGAATCGATCGCAAGCTCGGCGCACGCACGCAAATGGCGCGCCTCACCGTGCACCGGCAGCACGTTCCTCGGCTTCAGGATGTTGTAGCAGTACAGCAGTTCCCCCGCCGCCGCGTGACCCGACACGTGCACGCGCGCGTTGCCCTTGTGCACGACATCCGCCCCCAGCCTGGTCAGGCCGTTGATGACCCGGTACACCGCGTTCTCGTTGCCCGGGATCAGGCTCGACGCCAGAATCACCAGATCACCCGGACCGACCTCGATCTGGTGCTCCAGATTCGCCATGCGCGCCAGCACCGCCATCGGCTCGCCCTGCGACCCCGTGCTCATGTACACGACGCGGTCATCGGGCAGATCGGCCGCCTTCTTCGCATCCACGAGCACACCCTCGGGCACAGTGAGATAGCCCAGCTCAGCCGCAATCGTCATGTTGCGCACCATCGACCGCCCCATGAACGCCACCCGACGCCCGTTCGCCGCCGCCGCATCGAGAACCTGCTGCACGCGGTGCACGTGACTGGCAAAACTCGCCACAATGATTCGCCGCTTCGCCTTCGACATGACCGACTCGAGCACCGTGCCGATCTCGCGCTCCGAGGCCGTGAAGCCCGGCACATCCGCGTTCGTCGAGTCGGGCAGGAACAGATCGACCCCGCGCTCCCCGAGCCGGGCAAAAGCGCGCAGGTCGGTGATGCGGCCATCGAGCGGAAGCTGATCCATCTTGAAGTCACCCGTGTGCAGCACCAGGCCCGCACTCGTCTCGATGGCCACCGCAAGCGCATCCGGAATCGAGTGATTCACCGCGATGAACTCCAGCTCGAAAGGACCGAATGTTTCGTTCTGGCCCTCCTTCACCGTCAGGGTCAACGGCGAAATCCGGTGCTCCTTGAGCTTGGCCTCCACCAGGGCCAGCGTCAGATTCGACCCCACGAGAGGGATGTCCTCGCGCAGCTTCAACAGGTACGGCACGGCACCGATGTGGTCCTCGTGGCCGTGCGTGAGCACAATCGCGAGCACGTCGTCCAGGCGGTCCCTGATGAGCCCCAGGTCGGGCAGGATGAGGTCCACACCCGGCTGATGCTCCTCCGGGAACAGCACCCCGCAGTCCACCACGAGCAGTTTTCCCTCGAACTCGTACACGGTCATGTTGCGACCGATCTCACCGAGCCCGCCCACGGGCGTGACCCGCAGCGTCCCCTTGGCCAGCTTGCGGGGCTGGTGCACAGACGTCGGATTCAT
>DAOMOV010000108.1:249-1196 GCA_035444505.1 Terrimesophilobacter sp. | reverse complement strand
CCACCCGCCGCCGCGTTCCGGTCGGGGCGGAAGTTCTCGAAACTGACACCCTCAAGCTCACCCACGAGCGCAAGATCATCCTCGATCTGCGCCGCCTCGAAATCCTCCGGACCCACCAGCGGCAGCCGCACCCGCGGCGTCGGGATGCGGCCGAGCCCGTGCAGCACGTACTTCGCCGCCACCGTGCCCGGCACGTGCGTCATCACTGCCCTCACGAGGGGCTCCAGCGCCCTGTGCTGCGCCGTCGCCGTCGTCAGATCACCCGCATTCACCGCATCCACCATTCGGCGGTACGGCGCCGCCGTCACATTCGCCGTGACCCCGATCAGACCCGTCGCACCGATCGAGAGGTGCGGCAGCACATTCGCGTCGTCCCCCGAGAAGTACATCAGCTCGGTCTGATTGAGCACCCGGCTCACCTCGCTGAAGTCCCCCTTCGCGTCCTTCACCGCGACGATGTTCGGATGCTTCGCCGCCCGCAGAATCGTCTCGAACCGGATCGGCACACCCGTGCGCCCCGGGATGTCGTACAGAATGACCGGCAGATCCGTCGCATCCGCGATCAACCGGAAATGAGTGAGGATGCCCGACTGCGTCGGCTTGTTGTAGTACGGAGTCACGATCATGACCCCGTCAGCGCCTGCCTTCTCGCTCGCCCGATACAGCTCGATCGCGTGCGCCGTCTCGTTCGAGCCGCCACCCGTCACGATCTTCGCCCGGCCCGCCGCCACCGACTTGCCCACCTCGACGAGCCTCACCTTCTCCGGGTCGGTGAGGGTGCTCGTCTCCCCCGTCGTACCGGTCACCACGATGCCGTCGGCGCCCGCCGTGATCACATCGTCAATGTGCTTCTCCACGCCGGGCCAATCCACCTCGCCGTCCGCCGTGAACGGCGTGACGAGCGCAACCAGCACCTGACCGAACGGATTCTCGCGACTACTCACGAA
>DAOMOV010000108.1:0-239 GCA_035444505.1 Terrimesophilobacter sp. | reverse complement strand
CCCGCCGCTACGGCGCTACGCGCCCATTCGCCGAGAACGCCTCGTGCGTGAGCGGCATGAGCCGTGCGAAGTGCTCCTCCATCTGCTCCGCACACAGCTCGATCTCCCGCTGTGGGAACGACGGAAAATGACTGCCCTCACGCTTCGTGCGCAGGCTCAAGAAGTTCATCAGCGACCGCGCATTCATCGTCACGTACATCGACGAGTAGGTCGTCACCGGCAGCACAATGCGGGCCACC
>DAOMOV010000107.1:0-6760 GCA_035444505.1 Terrimesophilobacter sp. | reverse complement strand
GCAGCTGGATGACCTGCTGGCGCACCCGGTTGAGGTCCGCACCGAGCTTCACGAGCACCTGGGCGGCGACACCCTCGCCCTCGCGGATGAGGCCGAGCAGGATGTGCTCGGTGCCGATGTAGTTGTGTCCCAGCTGCAGGGCCTCGCGCAGGCTCAGCTCGAGCACCTTCTTCGCGCGCGGCGTGAAGGGAATGTGTCCGGTCGGCTGCTGCTGACCCTGGCCGATGATGTCCTGCACCTGCTCGCGCACCGCATCCAGTGAGATGCCGAGCGCTTCGAGCGCCTTCGCGGCAATGCCCTCGCCCTCGTGGATGAGGCCGAGCAGGATGTGCTCGGTGCCGATGTAGTTGTGGTTGAGCATCTTCGCCTCTTCCTGGGCGAGCACAACCACGCGACGGGCTCGGTCGGTGAATCTTTCGAACATGTGTCTGAACTCCTTACGGCACCGTGCAGGTCGGTGGTGCCGCTACAAAGAGGGTAACGATCGGGGGCTGTGGAAACTGCCCGTGTTCGCCGTGGGCGTGACGGGTTACGTACTCGTGAAGGCAGTACAGATGCCTGCGGCATTCTCCGGGAGCAGGATCCCGTCTGCCGCAAGGTCGCCGACGAACTTGCGGTCGACCTGCGTCGGTGGATGCGCGTCCGCGCAATCGCCTACGTGAAAATTCGCGCTCTCGACGATCTCGCCGTGCCAACTCTGGAAGCCGACCTGGAACTCGGCCAAGCCAGTTTCGAACGCACCGCGAACCATCCTGAGTACGAGCGGCCATGTCGCAGCGGCATCCATCTCGGTGCCTGGCATGTTTCCTACCAGCATGAACCGTGGCGGGAACGAACTCGGGCTGTCCGACAGTCCCACGGTGAAGCCCGGCGGCATTTCCGGCACCGAGTCGTCAAGCAGATTGGTAACCGTGGCCATATCGGCCATGAGCGTCAGGATGCTTCGCTCGGGGAGTGGGCCCAGCCAGTCGCCAAAGCCCACGATCCCCGGAAGCCTCCACATGGTCTCCGTGCTACCCGGCGACGGGATCGCCGCGAAGGCGTCGTAGTGTTCGGCGATCATGGCGACCGTCCCATCCACCTCTGTCGACAGAATGCGCTGGAAGGAGCCCCGGCGATCATTTCCGAGATTGAGAGTGATGTCGGGACCGATGGCGGATTGAATCACGTGCCAGTACGCGAGCTCGGCGGCATAGTCGACGGGTGCCAGATCGAAGGAGCTCTGCTGGATGCTCGCCTCACCCGCCCGAACAGTGAACTCACGTTTATAGGGCTGCAGTTCAACACGTTGCAGAGCCCCGTCTACGCGCGTCGCGACGTCGGCGATGACCTCCGCCGGTGCGGTGCTGTGCAAGGTCACCGTCGCGCCCGCAGTTCGATGAATCTGGTTCACTCCCGCTTCGGCTGACTCGACGTCTTCGAGTTCGCGCAACTCATCGACCAGCTCGGCCAGCACTGCGTGCGCGGCGAAGCCCTCCCTCAACTGTCCGACGACATTCTCGCCGTCCTCCCAGAGGGTGCACCCGGCGACGGTGAGAGCGAGTGCCACCATGAGCGCCGTTGTTCTGAGAAATCGCCGCATGCATCCTCCTGATCACCAGAGTAGTGAAGCGCCGCACCGCACCACGCCAGATGCCGCGGGTTGCGGATGTTATCGACAATCGCTATGTTATCGTTTATCGTTGTTATCGATAAACGTGAAGACCAAATGGTCTGCACTCGACTCCCCGGAAGGAGACCGCAGTGAACGACAGCACCGCACGGGGCCACACCCCCGCCGACACCTCCCCCGGAGCCCGCTGGGTCGAACTGCCCCACTTCGACATCGGCTCCGCCGACGGTGCCGTGCTCGTGCTCGGCGTCATCCTCGCACTGCTCGCCCTCGTCTACCTCGGCGCACGCCGCCTCCAACACGACACGGAAGGACTCGTCTGATGGCCACAAACACGACACCCCGCGAGGTCAGCCGCGGCGACCGCTGGAGCCTGTACTTCTTCGCCACCGTCGGCACCATCACCGCCGCCTGGAGCATCATCGCCGCCATCTGGCGCATCATCGAAGTGCTCCCCAACCACAGCGTTGAGGTACTCGCGAGCTTCCGCGGGACACCGGCATCCGCCCCCATCGGACCCGACGGAACCCCCGCCACCGTTCAACTTCAGGAGGCCGTCATCACCGTGCCGAGCCTGCCGGTGGCATCGCTCTGGTCGATCGTGATTCAGCAAGTGCTCATGGCGGCGACCGTCGTCACCATCGTCACCTGCCTCATCCTGCTCATCGCGAACCTCGTGCGAAGCCGCGTCTTCAGTCGTACCAACACGCGACTCGTGGGGGCGACGGGCCTCATCGCCGTGCTCGGGTACGCCGCGTACCCCTTCTTCGGCAACATGGCCGCCAACGGCGCATTCGCGAGACTCTCGGAAGGCACGTTCGAGAACGTCGTCATCTCCGTCGACCTCACCACCCTGTTCGCGCTCGGCTTCGCCGCAGCCCTCGCATCGACAGTGTTCCTCGTCGGCGAGCGTCTGCAGCGCGACACCGAAGGGCTCGTCTGATGGCAGAGCTCGAGATCACCGGCATCCACTGCCGCCTCGACGAGCTGCTCGAGGAGCGCGACATGACCCTCACGCGCCTCGCCGAACTCGTGGACTTGAGCATCGTCAACCTGTCGGTGCTCAAGAACAACCGGGCCCGCGCCATCCGCTTCTCGACCCTGCGCGCCATCTGCGACGCGCTCGACTGCGAGGTCGGAGAGCTGCTCGTCGTCGCGCCCGACGAGTAGTCATCCACAGCGGCTCGTTGGCGGCGGTTCTCCCCGCCTACTGCGACGTCATCGAACTCGGCTGATCGCCTCGCGGCAGCAACCTGAGTGGCCCGTCAGGCAAGACCAAGGTGGGGCGGCTAGCCTCGACGCGAACCATGAACGAGAACCACCCCAGCTTCGACAGCCTCATCAGCCCACCGCGCAGCCGCCGCGAACCCGACGCGACCATGCGCATCGACCCCAGCGGGACCGAGCCGGTTGCCTCCGCCGTTGCGGCCATCGGTGACCTCCCCACGCGGCGCTCCCTGCGCGCAAGCACCCCACTGCTCGAACGCCGGGGCACGCGACGGATGCTGTGGGCAAGCATCGCCGTCAGCGCAGCCGCCAGCGCGGTCATGTTCGGGGCCTTCACCAATGCGACACAACCGGCCGACGTCAACGCCGCCGTCACCGCGGTCGCCCCCATCGAGGACACCCCGTGGATCAACGACGCCCTCCCCCGAGACACGCCCCCCGGCGTCACCGGCCCGACACCGCTGTTCGGTGACGAGACCGCCGAGCCCGACCCAGTGCCGGACGAGGTCGAACAGCCGACCACCCCCTACGTTCCGACTCGACCTCCCGCCGGGGTCACGAATCCGAGTCCCACCCCCAGTCCCACGCCGAGTCCGACCCCAACGCCGACCCCCGATCCTGAGCCCACCCCGGAGCCCACCGAGCCGCCAGTCGAGGAGCCGCCGACGGACGAGCCGCCAACCGATCCCGAGCCCTGAGTCCCGGCCGACTCACACTACGAGCAGTCCGCGGCCCTCGAGCCGTCGAGCAGGGTGCGGCCGTCACGAGCCCAGTACGACAGCAGCTCGCGGCTGTCGGCCCCAGCCTGATCGTCACCGTAGTACTCGCACGCCTCGTTGTCGAAGTAGACCGCGGCGTCGCGAGAGTCGCCGAGGATGAAGCTCAGCCGAATCGGTGGGGCATCCTGAGGAATGAGATCGACCACCTCGGCCATCAGCGGGGAGACTCCGAGCGCGAAGTCGACGAGACCCGACTCGGCCGAGATCGTTGTGGTGAGCCGGACTCTCTCATCACCCCAGAACTGGCCGTGCACCGACAGGATGCCAAAGGTTCTCAGAACAGACTCGACGAGTGACAGCGTCGACTCGCTGGGCAGGCTGCGCTCGACCTCGAACTGACCGCCCACCTGGAAGACCTTTGTCACGGGGCCGGTGTCGGCAAACAGTGTGCGCAGGTGACGAAGCGCGGCGAGATCATCGACGGCATCGAAGTGCTCAGGCATGTTGATCGTCACCTCGAAACCGACCTGAGGTTCGCCGAGGTGGTAGTCGATGAGGCCGACGTCAGCGCCGACGAAGCGCTCGCGAAGGTCGAACCATGCGCCCGCGAGGCCGGCAAGCTGCTGCGGGCTCGGCGCGTCGAAGTCCAGCTTCAACCGGTCGGTGTCGAGGGGCGAGGCGTGGTCGATACTGAGGTTCAGTGTCGAGCTCACCGGCTCGACACCGGTTCGCCGGTTCACGGCGTCGAAGGCGGTGAGGATGTCGAGAACCTCCGGCTCCGTCACGGCAGGGTCGAGGTCGACCCACAGCACACTGCGTCTGGGCTGTGTCAGGTGGAGTTCTCGAACGCTGCCTTCGACCGCGATAACCCCGGGCATGCCGATCAGCTCTCGCGCAACCGTGTCGGTCTTGCTCCCCACCGGCGCCAGCATGCCGCAACCGCTGACGACAACCGCTGCCAGCAGCCCGAAGAGCAGGAGCCTGTGGATCCTCGACGCGCGCATAGGGCGATGCTATCGGCGAACGGCACCATGACGCGTGCCGCGGGAATCAGGGCTACAGTGCCCGCGGAACTGCGTCGCGGCGCCAACCCGAGGCGCCACACCGCGTCACCTGATCCGCCCTGCCCCGATCGGGGCCGCAAGTTAGCATTCCCCTATGAGCAACCTCGAGAAGGACCCGGAAGAACTCATCGTCGAGCCCACCTCGGCTGCCCCCGTCTCCATCGAGGTGCTCGAGCCCCGCGACGTGCCCCTCGGCGGCCCCCGGGCCATGACCGTGCGCCGCACGCTCCCGCAGCGGGGCCGCAGCCTCATCGGCGCGTGGTGCTTCGCGGACCACTACGGACCCGATGACGTCTCCACCACCGGCGGCATGCACGTGCCCCCGCACCCGCACACCGGCCTGCAGACCGTGAGCTGGCTCTTCGCCGGCGAGATCGAGCACCGCGACTCCACCGGAGCCCACGCCATGGTGAAGCCCGGCGAGCTCAACCTCATGACCGCCGGTGGCGGCATCCAGCACTCCGAAGTCTCCACCCAGGGCACCACCGTGCTGCATGGGGTGCAGCTGTGGACCGTCATGCCCGACAGTCACCGCCACGGCGAGCCCTTTTTCGAGAACTACGTGCCACCCATCATCGACCACCAGGGGGCCCTGGTGAGCGTGTTCCTCGGCAGCCTGCTCGGCCAGACATCCGCCGCAACCGCATTCACTCCCATCGTCGGAGCACAACTCGACCTGCCCGCGAACACCACCATCACCGTGCCCGTCGAAACCAGCTTCGAACACGGATTGCTCGTCGACAGCGGCGATGTCGTACTCGACGGCACATCCGTACCCATCGCCAGCATCGGCTACCGAGCCCCCGGCGCGGCAGAACTCCTCATCACCACCGGCGCCGAGCCCGCCCGTGTCGTGCTGCTCGGCGGCGAGCCCTTCGGCGAGCAGATCATCATGTGGTGGAACTTCATCGGCCGCGACCACGACGAAGTCGTCCAGTATCGAGAGACCTGGATGGCCGACGTCATCGCCGACACCACGACCGAGGGGCAGTTCGGCCACGTCGACGGGTACGAAGGCAGAGCCCTGCCCGCCCCCGTGCTACCGCTCGGGCGCCTGAGACCCCGCGACTGAGGTCGACCCAGCAGCAGACCTTGCCAGTTCCGCCTCGAACCTCGCGCGCTCCTCCGCCTCGATCTCCGAGTACACCGCCCGCTCGCTGCGGTCGGCCCGCAGAACAGCGCGCAACACGAACCAGAAGATCAGCCCCACCAGAATCGTCGGGGTGACCGAGTAGAGGGCGTTCAGCCAGAAGTCTTCGATCACGGTTCCACGATACGCGACCGCGCCCGCCTCCGCCTCACTTCACGAGCGGGAACAGAATCGTCTCCCTGATACCCAACCCGGTGATCGCCATCAGCAAACGGTCGATCCCCATGCCCATGCCGCCGCTCGGGGGCATGCCGTGCTCCAGCGCCGCGAGAAACTCCTCATCCAGCCGCATCGCCTCGTGGTCGCCGCGCGCGGCGAGAGCCGCCTGCTCCACAAAACGAGCCCGCTGGATCACCGGATCCACCAGCTCCGAATACCCCGTCGCCAGCTCGAACCCGCGCACATACAGGTCCCACTTCTCCACCACGCCCGGCTTCGACCGGTGGTTCCGCACGAGCGGCGACGTCTCCACCGGAAAGTCCGCCACAAACGTGGGCCGCTCCAGGCTCGGCTTCACGAAGTGCTCCCACAGCTCCTCGACCAGCTTGCCCGCCGTCGGGTGCTGCACCTCGAGTTCGAGCGCATCCGCCATGCGCTGCAACTCAGCCAGCGGCGTCTCGGGAGTGATCTCCACGCCCGCCGCCTCGCTCAGCGACTCATACATGGGGAGCCACTCCCACTCACCACCCAGGTCGTACTCGGTGCCGTCCGCCCACGTCACCACGTGCGACCCCGCCACCGCGAGCGCCGCGTTCTGCACCAGCTCCTGAGTGAGCGTCGCCATCTGGTTGTAGTTTCCGTAGGCCTGGTACGCCTCCAACATCGCGAACTCGGGGCTGTGCGTCGAATCGGCACCCTCGTTGCGGAAGTTGCGGTTGATCTCGAACACCCGCTCCAGGCCACCCACCACCGCGCGCTTGAGGAACAGCTCCGGGGCGATGCGCAGGTACAGTTCCGTGTCGAAAGCATTGCTGTGCGTCACGAAAGG